>NZ_JBFUBD010000012.1:0-45586 GCF_056405935.1 Polaromonas sp. P1_E3 | reverse complement strand
CGTATGCGCATTGTGGAACTCAGCGTAGTCCAGGTCGGTGAGAATGTCGCCGTTCATGACCAGGAAGTTGTCCGGCAGGTCCTTGATGAGCTTGAGTGGCCCCATCGTGCCGAGCGGCTGGTCTTCGAGCGAATAGTCGATGCGAATTCCCCAGCGCTCACCATTCTGGAAGAACGCCTTGATGATTTCAGCCTGGTGATTGACCGCCAGCGTAATGTGATCAAAACCAGCCTTGACGAGCTGGCGCACGATCACTTCGAGGATCGGGTATTCGCCGATCGGCATCAGGGGCTTGGGCAACACTACGGTGTAGGGCCTCAGGCGCGTGCCTTTGCCGCCGGCAAGAATGACTGCCCGCTTAGACATTGAACATTCCTGGTTTGTAGCGTTTAAAGTTTTCGGGAAGCTTGAGCCAGTCGACAGTCGCGCGCAATCCCGCCTCAAGGTCATACGCCGGTTGATGGCCCGTCAGCGCCTGGATCTTCCGGTTATCGCAGCACAGGCGCTCAACCTCGCTGGCAGCCGGCCTCAACCGCTGCTCATCGCATTCAATTTCGACCTCCACGTCGAGGATTCGGCCAATCAACCTGACAGTGTCACCCACTGATATCTCGCCGCCAGAACCAATGTTGACGGTCTGCCCAACCGCACCGGCGCATTCGGCGAGGGCAAGAAATCCAGCGCAGGTATCAAGCACAAAATTGAAATCACGGGTGGGGGTGATGCTGCCGAGCTTGATCTTGCGGCTGCCCGCCAGCAATTGGCTGATCACGGTTGGAATCACCGCGCGAGCGGACTGCCGGGGACCGTAGGTATTGAACGGACGCGCAATGGTGACTGGAAGCCCGAAACTGCTGAAATAGCTGAAGGCAAGCGCATCCGCAGCAATCTTGGTGGCCGAATAGGGCGACTGAGCCTGCAGCGGATGCTCTTCGCTGATCGGCACGAACTGTGCGGTGCCGTAAACCTCGCTCGTGGAGGTATGGATCACGCGTTTTACGCCGGTATCCAGGGCAGCCTGCAACACATTGAGCGTACCCTGCACATTGGTGTCCACATAGCTTGAAGGCGCGTGGTAAGAATAAGGAATCGCGATCAATGCGGCCAGGTGGAATACCGTGTCGATGCCCCCGGAGATCAGCCGCATCTGGGCCGGATCACGCACATCGCCGAGCACGACTTCAATATCGTTGCGGCAAGGCGAATCGTCGAGCCATCCCCAACTGGAGAACGAGTTGTACTGACATAGGGCTCGCACGGAATACCCAGCCTTGACAAGGCTCTCGACAAGATGCGAGCCGATAAAACCATCTGCTCCGGTAACAAGTACTTTTTTCACGCTATTTCATCCCAACGATAAGACCAGGCATTAGAGTTTTTCGATTTCCCAAGGGAACTGAAGTGCCGAGACCGACGGTTTTCGGTTCTGTCCCAGCATCTGGATAACACCAACGTTGTCCTCGACTTCGAATTGCACTCCCTCCGCAACGGAGAATATGGAGAAGCGCGACGAAATCCCTACCCGTATGGAATAAGACCCCGTATTGAGCAGGCAGGCCGGGAACCGGAGGAGCGACCTGTACTTGCCCGGTTCGCGCGTTTCAAGCCGCCGGACATCCAGTTCCGGGTCAGAAAGGCTGTAAAGACATGTATAGCCATCATCCGCAATGATCTGCAGGCCCACGCTGAGACCGGACATGGCCTCGCGGATTTCGTATTCAACCTCTACTGAAAAGGGCTCGGTAAGCTCCAGCGGGCCGTCGTAGACACCGCGAGCGTTGAGGGCTGCAACCTTGTAGATGACTGCCTTCCCGTCGACGGATTCCGGTGCAATGGAATACAAGGCCTTGCCACCGCCATTCTCACTGTCGTTGAGATAGGTTCTGATGACATCACTGGTGGCGCCCGTATCGGCAACCTTGCCGTCCGACATCAGGATTGCCGTCGGGCAGATGCTGCTGATGGCGGTCAGGTTGTGGCTGACAAAAAGAATCGTCCTTCCGCTTTTGCCAACTTCCTGCATGCGGCCCATGCACTTCTTCTGGAAATTGATATCGCCGACCGCGAGCACCTCGTCGACCAGAAGAATCTCAGGCTCCAGATGCGCCGCAACCGAGAAGGCCAGCCGTACATACATGCCTGACGAATAGCGCTTGACCGGTGTATCGATGAATTGCCCAATTTCGGCAAACTCAACGATCTGTTCGAATTTTGCAGTGACCTCAGCCTTCGACATTCCGAGAATCGCACCGTTAAGGAAAACATTCTCGCGGCCGGTGAGCTCTGGATGGAACCCGGTGCCGACTTCCAGCAGGCTTGCAACACGCCCCTTGAGGCCAATGTATCCCCTGGTGGGCGCGGTGATCCGGGAAATGACCTTGAGCAAGGTCGACTTGCCGGCTCCGTTGCGCCCGATCACCCCAACAATGTCGCCGCGGCCGACCTCAAAGGAAACGTCGTTGAGTGCGTGGAACAGGTCGCCTTCAATACGGGCATGGTCGCGTTTCTGCGTGGCGAGCTCCTTGATCTCGGCATTGGGATCAGAACGACCGCGGTAACGCGCCCACCAGCTCTGCATGTCGCGATAAAGCGTGCCATGGTTGATAACACCAAGGCGGTATTCTTTGCTGATGTGCTCAGCGCGGATAACGATATCGTTGCTCATGGCTTACACCGTGTCCATGGCAAGGGACTCGGCCCGGGAAAAAAGAATGACACCCGCAACCAGAAGCCCGACAGTCACCGCAAGGTTAGCCGCCCAGATGGACAGACCTACTCCAGGGGCGCCAAACATCGCCATGCGAAGGGTTTCGATCGGTGCGGTCATTGGGTTGAGGTGAAAAAACCATTGGTATTTGGCGGGAATCTGCGTGAACGGATAGACGACCGGCGTGGCGTACATCCAGAGCTGAATCACAAAACCAGTAACGTACGCCAGGTCACGGAACCGCACCGTCATGGCTGACACGATGAGGCCGACGCCAATGCCCAGCGCCGCGACATACAGAACAAGCAGCGGAACGGCGGCAAAAGCCTGCCAGTGGAGCGACACATCTGCTCCCGACAGCATGAAGCCGATCGTGACCACCGTCAGCAAGGCAAACTGGATTGCAAACGCAACGAGACCACTTAACGCGACCGACAGCGGGACCACCAGCCGGGGGAAATACACCTTCCCGAACAACGAAGCATTTTTTGAAAAGACCTCGGCATTGTTTGAAAGACAAGTCGAGAAGTATGTCCACATCACAATGCCCGACATGTAGAAAAGAAACGGCGGCAAACCATTTGTCGAGATGTTGGCGATCTTGCCGAACACGATGAAATAGGTCAACGCGGTCACCACCGGCTGAATCAGGTACCAGAGGGGGCCGAGAATCGTCTGCTTGTAAAACGTGATGAAGTCGCGCTTGAAGAACATCCACGCCAGATTTCGGTAAGCCCATACGCTGCGAAGGTCGACCGCAATTACTTTGCCGCGAGGCTGGATAACGGTATCCCAGCTTTCGAGGTCATCTCTGGAAATGCCCTGTGGTGCTGTTTTAAGGTCAGAGGTCATGATGTGAGGGCCAGGTCAGACGGAGCACTTGCGAAGATTTCACAGACGCGCTGCACATCGGCGGCCGTATGCCCGTTCGAAATCGGCAAGCTCAGCTCGGTCGCATGCAGCTCATCGGAAATCGGATAGTCGCCCACGAGAATGCCCTGCATCGCTTCCTGGCGATTCGGTGGAATCGGGTAATGCACCTCGGTCTTCACGCCGGCATTCAGAAGGTACTGGCGCAGCGCGTCGCGCTGGGGATGGCGAATACCGTAGATATGGAATACATCGAATTCATCCGCGCGTTGCAAGGGCTTTTGCACCCACGCCGGCAGGTTAGCCGCGTAGACATCCGCCAAGGCACGCTTATGAGACGTCATGCCACCCAGGTGCCTGAGCTTGACGCGCAACAACGCAGCCTGCAACTCATCAAGGCGCGAGTTAATGCCGATGTAACGGTTGACGTACTTCTGCTTTGAGCCATAGTTGCGCAGATGTCGCAGGCGATCAGCCAGCGCGTCATCATCGGTCACTACCGCCCCCGCGTCGCCAACGGCCCCCAGGTTTTTTGTCGGATAGAAACTGAAGCAACCGGCGTCGCCAAAGGTACCGGTCTGCCGGCCACCCAGCTTCGCACCATGCGATTGGGCGCAGTCCTCAATCAGCTTCAGGCCGTGCTCTCTGGCAAAGGCTGATATGGCGTCCATGCGGCAGCTCTTGCCGAACATGTGCGTCACGCAGATCGCCCGCGTATTGCCGGTCAGCGCGCTGGCCAGCAGCGCCGGGTCGATGTTGAAGGTAGCGAGTTCGGGTTCGACCAGCACCGGACGATGACCGGCCCGCAGTACCGCCAGGATCGTGGCGATATAGGTATTCGACGCGACGAGGATGTCGCTACCTTTGGGTAAATCCAGCGCTTCAATCGAGAGGATCAGCGCATCGAGCCCGTTGGCCACCCCGATACAGTGTTTTGCGCCCACATAGGCGGCGAACTCGGCCTCGAAGGCGGTAACTTCCTGGCCCAGCACATACCACCCGGAACGGATCACACGGCTCGCTGCGGCGTCGAGCTCATCCATGAATTGCGCGTTGGACTGCGCCAGGCTTTCGTATTCGATCATGGGTAGCTCTCGCTGATGTAATCGTTTTTGTCGTAGGTATGCGAAGCCATCACCAACAGCACGGCATCCTTTCCAAAAGTCATCGTGTGCCAGTCCTCGGGCTCGACCAGTAAACATTGGGCCGGCGTATTCAGCACAATATCCCGCTGGTGTTTACCGTCGCTCATGTGCACCGATATCTCTCCGTTGACTGCGACCAACGCCTGCCGTGTGACGTGATGCCGGTGGCCACCGCGCGTCTGCCCGGCCGCGTTGTAGATCCAGTAGACGCGCTGAATATCGAACGGCAACCTCTTTTCCAATACCGTGAGGCCGCCACGCGCGTCGTTGACACCCGGCAGTTCCAGGACTGTGAAATCGCTCATGGATGGTGCGGCGTCTGCCGTCCAATACCGCTGTATTCAAAACCGGCGTCGCGCAACGCCGCCGGTTCATAAAGATTTCTACCGTCGAAAATGACCGGCTGGCGCAGCGCTGCGCGCATCGCCGGAAAGTCCGGACTCCGGTAGGCTTTCCACTCAGTCGCTATGACGAGGGCATCGGCGCCCGACAGTGCGTCCATTGCCTGCTCGTGCCAGCTGATCGATGCAAGCCATTCCGGCGTGCCAGCAAGGTCAAGCGCAAGGCTGCGTTTCGCCTCCGCCATCGCAACCGGATCGTTGACCTGCACACGCGCACCGCGCCGCAGCAATTCGCGAACGATCACCCGGCTGGGGGCCGCTCGCATATCGTCGGTATTCGGCTTGAACGCCAGGCCCCAGAGGGCGAACGTGAGGCCACTGAGATTTTCGCCAAAGCGTGCAACGATCTTGTCAACCAGCACAAGCTTCTGGCGGTTGTTGACCTCTTCAACAGCTTCAAGCACATGCAATCGCTGCCCATGCTGAGCAGCGGTTCGCACGAGAGCCTGTACATCCTTGGGAAAACAACTTCCGCCGTATCCGGTTCCCGCATACAGGAAGCTGTAGCCGATGCGCGGGTCGGAGCCTATGCCCTGGCGCACAAGCTCGATGTCTGCGCCCACCTTCTCGGCCAGGTTGGCGAGGTCGTTCATGAAGCTGATACGTGTGGCCAGCATTGCATTGGCCGCATATTTGGTCAACTCGGCGCTGCGCACATCCATCACATGGGTCCGCTCATGGTTTCGGTTGAACGGCGCATACAGCTGGCGCATGATGGCCAATGCTTTCTGTCCCGCGGCGTCACCGGAAACACCCAACACCACGCGGTCGGGCCGCATGAAATCCTCAACGGCCGCACCTTCCTTGAGGAATTCGGGGTTGCTGACAACCGCGAACCCGGTGCTGGCGGCGCCACGTGCCGCGAGCTCCGCAGCGATCACCTCGGTCACCTTGTCTCCGGTGCCGACGGGCACGGTTGACTTGTCAACAACGACCTTGAAGTCGCCCATGTGGCGGCCAATATTGCGCGCGGCAGCCAGTACATATTGCAGGTCAGCGCTTCCGTCTTCATCGGGCGGCGTGCCGACCGCAATGAACTGCACCGCACCATGCGCAACACTGGCGACGATGTCGGTCGAAAACACCAAGCGCCCCGCCGCGACATTGCGCTCAATGATTTCCTTCAACCCGGCTTCGTGGATAGGCACCCCGCCACTGTTGAGAATGTCAATCTTGGACTGGTCAACATCCAGGCAAAAAACATGGTTTCCAAGCTCGGCAAGGCAGGCGCCAGTGACAAGGCCGACGTAACCCGTGCCGATGATTGTGATTTTCATGCCTGCTGCTCCAGTCGCTTGAAGTCTGCGTAAGCCATCGCAAGGCCTTGCTCAAGCCCCACCGCTGCAGACCAGCCAAGCCCGTTAATGCGGCTTGAGTCCATCCACTTGCGCGGCGCGCCGTCCGGCTTGGATGGGTCGAAGGTGATTTCGCCTTCATAACCGACGACACGCGCAACAAGGTGGGCAAGTTCGGCGATAGACACATCACTGCCTGCGCCGACGTTGATATGGGCCTGCATGGGTTCTGTCTGTTCGGCATACTCCGCAGGTTCAAGACCCATGACATGGACACTGGCAGCGGCCATGTCGTCGACATAGAGGAATTCCCGCCTGGGAGTGCCAGTTCCCCAGATCGCCACTTGCGGTACGGCCTTGACCTTGGACTCATGGAAGCGCCGGATCAGCGCCGGGATCACGTGGCTGTTTTCCGGGTGATAGTTGTCACCCGGGCCATAGAGGTTGGTCGGCATGACGCTGCGATAGTCACGGCCATACTGACGGTTGTAGCTCTCGCAAAGCTTGATGCCCGCAATCTTGGCGATCGCATAAGGCTCATTGGTCGGCTCCAGCTTGCCGGTCAGCAGTGCGTCCTCGGTCATGGGTTGCGGCGCGAGCCTGGGATAAATACAACTAGAGCCGAGAAACAGCAGCTTCTGCACGCCATTGGCATGCGCAGCCTGGACCACGTTTGCCTGCATCATGAGGTTGTCATAGATGAATTCGGCCGGGTAGGTGTTGTTGGCGTGGATGCCGCCAACTTTTGCAGCAGCCAGGTACACCTCGGCAGGTTTTTCTTTCGCGAAAAATTCGTTAACTGCCTGCTGATTCACGAGGTCGAGCTCCGCATGCATGCGCGTGATGATGCACTGTGGGTCGTGCCCCCTCGCAATGAGCGCACGGACGATCGCACCTCCCACCATTCCCCGATGGCCTGCGACGTAGATCTTTGCCTGCTGGTCCATCTATCAGTTTTCCTTGCTCACAGGTACGGCATAGCCGTGGCGCTTGAGAAGCGCATGCTGGCGGGCATTTTCGAGATCGTGGGCGACCATCTCCTGCACCATTTCGTCGAGCGTGATTTCGGGAATCCAGCCGAGCTCTTTTTTCGCCTTGGAGGGATCACCCAGCAGGGTTTCGACTTCGGCGGGCCGGAAGTAATGCGCATCAACCTTGACGATGACATCGCCGACCTTGACGGCTGGCGCCTTATCGCCCTCGATCGCACGCACGACAGCGTGCTCGCCGACGCCGGTTCCCTCGAATGCGAGGGTAATGCCAAGCTGCAAGGCGGATTTTTCGATAAATTGACGCACGGTGTACTGCACACCCGTTGCAATTACATAATCTTTGGGCGCGTCCTGCTGCAGCATCATCCACTGCATGCGCACATAGTCCTTGGCATGGCCCCAGTCACGCAATGCGTCCATGTTCCCCATAAAAATGCACTTTTCAAGGCCGAGCGCAATGTTGGCCAGGCCACGCGTGATCTTGCGCGTCACGAAGGTCTCACCACGGCGCGGACTTTCATGGTTGAACAGGATGCCATTGCAGGCATAGAGGCCGTAGGCCTCGCGGTAGTTGACCGTGATCCAGTAGGCGTAGAGCTTGGCCACGCCATACGGGCTTCTTGGATAAAAAGGCGTGGTTTCCTTCTGCGGCGTCTCCTGCACCAGGCCGTACAACTCGGAAGTCGATGCCTGGTAGAAACGTGTCTTCTTTTCCAGGCCGAGGATGCGGATCGCCTCAAGCAACCGAAGCGGGCCAATCGCGTCGACATCTGCCGTGTATTCCGGTGACTCAAAGCTCACCGCCACATGGCTTTGCGCACCGAGGTTGTAAACCTCGTCCGGCTGAACCTGCTGCAGGATGCGGGTCAGGTTGCTGCTGTCGGACAGATCGCCGTAATGCAGCACGAAGTTGCGGTGATCGATGTGCGGGTCCTGGTACAGGTGATCGACTCGCTCGGTGTTGAACGAGCTCGCGCGGCGTTTGATACCGTGCACGATGTAGCCCTTTTCAAGAAGGAACTCGGCGAGGTAAGAGCCGTCCTGACCGGTCACGCCGGTGATCAATGCAACTTTTTGGGTCATTTTATTTTTTCAATTCTTCCGTAGGTGTCTTCAAACCGGACGATATCGTCCTCGCCAAGATAGGCTCCGCTTTGCACTTCAATCAGTTCAAGCGGTGTCTTGCCAGGGTTGGTCAGCCGGTGCTTTTGCCCGACCGGGATATAGGTGCTTTGATTTTCCGTGAGCAGCAGGACCTTGTCGCCGTTGACAACTTCCGCGGTGCCGCAGACCACAATCCAGTGCTCGGCGCGATGATGATGCATTTGCAGCGACAGGGAGGCGCCTGGGCGCACCGTGATGCGTTTGACCTGGTGCCGGTCACCGGCATCGACGCAGTCGTACCAGCCCCACGGCCGTGCGACGCGGCGGTGCTGCACCGCCTGGGCCGAGTCAAGCGCTTCGAGCCGTGCGACAACCTCCTTGACCGCTTCGGCATCAGAAGTATGCGCAACCAGCAACGCATCGGGGGTATCGATGATCAGCAGATCTGCGGTACCCAGCGTCATGACCGGACGGCCACCGCTTGCGTGAATATAGGTATTGCGCGAACGCAGGTGATGCGCGTTCCGGGTGTCGCCGCCGGCACGGTTTCCATCCTGTTCCAGCTGCGCCAGACCGGCAACGGCATTCCAGCTGCCGACATCGCTCCAAAGCCCATTAAATGGATAGACCACGACGTTGTCTGCGCGTTCCATGACCGCGTAGTCAATGGACTGGCTCCGGCAGGCCCTGAAAGACTCGGCATGGGGTCGCGTGAACAGCCCGTCTTGCTGCGGCGCATCCATCGCCTGGCGGCAGCTTTCGAGAATATCGGGAGCGTGGGTTTGCAACGCGTCGAGCAATGCACGCGCCTGCATCAGGAATATTCCGGCGTTCCAGAGATACTGGCCGCTACCGAGAAACTCCACGGCCTTATCGAGGGCGGGTTTCTCGACAAACCGCGCGACCTGAAACCCGCCTTCGCCCGTCGAAGCCCCCTTCTGGATATAACCGTACGCCGTACTCGGCATGCTGGGTTGCACACCGAAAGTCACGAGCCGGCCCGCCAGCGCCGCGGGAACCGCGCCGCGCACCATCGCAGCAAAGGCGTCTGCATCCGGGATATGGTGATCAGCCGGACAAAACAGCAGCAAGGCATCTGCCGGTGCAGCCAGCGCGGCGAGGGCCATGGCCGCGGCAGTGTTTCTGGGTTCAGGCTCGAGTATTTGCCTGACCGCCAGTCCGGCATGCTGTGCAACATCGGTCACCAGGAACCGGTGGTCGTCAGAGGCGATGCAGGTGATCGACTCGGGCAGACCGCCCGCCAGCGGCGCCAAGCGCTCCAGGGTAAGCTGCAACAGCGATTTTTCGCCGAACAAGGGAATGAACTGCTTGGGAAATGCCTTGCGCGAAAGCGGCCACAAACGTGTGCCGCTGCCACCGCAAAGCACCACCGGACGGATGGCGACAACTGCCTGGGATGCAAGGGTCATGCCTCTTCCGCCTCTTGGCGAAGCGCCTCTATTTCCTGCTGCAAAACCTCAAACTCGACGAGCTTGCGTTGCAGGAATGCTTTGGTCAGCCGGCTCTTCTCTTCAAGCCCCGCCGGGGTCAATACGTAGGCGTAAGCCAGCTTGTTGTCGCTGCGCTTGAAGTTGCTGGCCTTGACGAGGCCTTTGTCGACAAGCGCGCGCAGACAGTAATTCACCTTGCCAAGACTCACGCCGAAGCGTTCGGCAAGGCTGCGCTGGCTGGCCGCCGGCTCATCCAGGAGCTGGCACAGCAAGTAATAGGGCAGTTCCTGAGGGGTCATGAGTATTGCCGATACAGCCTGTTCAATTGTTGAACGGGGGATTGTAAGTGATACCTTTGATCCGGGTAAAAATAAATCAAAAGGTTTCCACCGCACCGAGAGCCAGTCCCGCCCGATCCTTTGCTGACAGCAGAGGGGCTTGCGCCAGCGGCCATTCGATCGCAAGAGTGGGATCATCCCAGCGCAGGCACCGCTCGTGTTCGGGCGCGTAGTACTCGGTGGTCTTGTACAGCACGTCCGCGCCGTCGCCCAGGACAAGAAACCCATGCGCAAAGCCGGGCGGAACCCATTTTTGCCGGCGATTCGATGCAGAAAGCTCGTCAGCCGTCCATTGGCCAAACGTTGTGGAGCCGCGGCGCAGATCAACCGCGACATCGAAAATTGCGCCGCAGGTCACCCGGACAAGCTTCCCCTGCGGCCGGCCTACCTGGTAGTGCAATCCTCGCAACACACCGCGCATTGAATGGCTGTGGTTGTCCTGGACAAAATGCAGGTCAAGGCCGGTGGCCTGGTTGAAAGCCCTTTCATTGAAGCTTTCCAAAAAGAATCCGCGCGCGTCCTCGAACACCTTCGGCTCGACCAGCAACACCTCAGGGAGCGACGTGGCGACGAT
Organism: Polaromonas sp. P1_E3; assembly: GCF_056405935.1. Classification (NCBI taxonomy): domain Bacteria; kingdom Pseudomonadati; phylum Pseudomonadota; class Betaproteobacteria; order Burkholderiales; family Comamonadaceae; genus Polaromonas; species Polaromonas sp. P1_E3. The sequence goes on along the minus strand of NZ_JBFUBD010000012.1, from coordinate 34,709 downwards.
CTTCATCGCACTTCAAGCAAGCTGCTGTTCGGTCAGCAAGCGCATGAGGTATTGCCCATAACCGCTCTTGACCAGCGGCCTGGCCAGTTCTTCGAGCTGGGCGGCTGAAATAAACCCCTTGCGCCAGGCGATTTCCTCCGGGCAGGCGATCTTCAAGCCCTGCCGCCGCTCCAGCGTGGCGATGAACTGGCCCGCTTCAAGCAGGCTGTCGTGTGTGCCGGTATCGAGCCAGGCATACCCACGGAACATGACCTGGACATCGAGCGCACCGCGCTCAAGGTAGGAACGGATGACGTCGGTGATCTCAAGCTCGCCACGAACACCCGGCTTGACTTGCTTTGCTACGCCAACGACGTCGTTATCGAAGAAATAGAGTCCCGTTACCGCGTAGCTGCTTTTGGGCTTAACCGGTTTTTCCTCGATGCTCGCGGCTTTGCCTGCCGCATCGAAGGATACAACCCCATAGCGCTCAGGGTCGTGTACATGATAGGCAAAGACAGTCGCGCCTGACGGCTTGGCATCGGCCTCGGCCATCAGCACTGCGAAATCGTGGCCATAAAAAATGTTGTCGCCAAGCACAAGCGCACACGGTGCATCGCCGAGGAATTTTTCGCCAATGATGAAGGCCTGCGCCAGTCCGTCCGGACTGGGCTGCACTGCATATTCGAGCCTGATGCCCCACTGCGAGCCATCACCCAGCAATTGCTGAAAGCGCGGCGTGTCCTGCGGAGTGCTGATGATCAATATGTCGCGCAGTCCCGCCAGCATCAGCGTGCTGAGCGGGTAGTAAATCATCGGCTTGTCATACACCGGCAAAAGCTGCTTGCTCATCGCAAGCGTGGCCGGATGCAGGCGGGTGCCGGAGCCTCCAGCGAGGATGATGCCTTTGCGTTGTGTCATGTCGCCCCTGATGTGAATGATGTAGACCGGAACCGTACGGCCCGCAGCGCCCTTAACTGGCAATTATCGCGTTGCCTGAGAACTCCCGGCCAGCCGGTCGAGCGCCCGCTCCACGCCACGCTCCCAGCGCGGCAGGACGAGGTCCAGCGCCCCGCTTATTTTTGAGCAATCGAGACGGCTGTTAAGCGGCCGGACCGCGGCGGCCCTGCGGCTGTGCGACTTCACAGGCACCAGCTCCCGGGTAGCGATGTCGACGGCCGAAGGGAGGCGCCCCAGGTAGTCCAGGATGTGCCGGGCATAGCCGTGGCGGCTGATTTCACCCGCGGCTGCCAGGTGGTAAAGACCGGCCAGGCCGGGGAAACCGGGCGACCCCAGTGCCGCGCCTATAGCCCGCGCGCTGACGTCGGCCAGCAGGGCCGCGCTGGTAGGTGCGCCAAATTGGTCATCAACGACTTCGATACGCTCCTGCTGCCTGACAAGGCGCAGTATGGCCGTCAGGAAGTTGTCGCCGTCGCCGTACACCCAGCCCGTGCGGAAAATCAGGTGCTTCGGACAGGTCGCCTGGATCCGTTGCTCGCCTTCGAGCTTGCTCCTGCCATACACGTTGAGCGGCGCTGGATCGTCGGATTCACGCCAGGGCCGGCTTCCACGGCCGTCAAATACATAGTCGGTCGAGTAATGGACGAGCCAGGCCCCCAGCCTTGCGGCTTCCAGCGCCAGCAAGGCCGGCGCCTCGGTGTTGATGCGTCCGGCCAGTTCAGGTTCGCTCTCGGCGCGGTCGACTGCCGTGTAGGCCGCAGCATTGACGATCACGTCGGGGCGCAGCTGCCGAATGCCGGCCGCCAGGCCCGCCGGATCACCCAGGTCACCGCAGAAGTCCGTGCTGTGGCGGTCAAGCGCCACCAGGTCGCCCAAGGGTGCAAGGCTGCGCTGCAACTCCCGGCCCAGCTGCCCGTTCTTGCCGAGCAGCAGGAGTTTCAAGCGGCAGCCCCGTACTGCCGGTTGGTCCAGTCGCGGTAGGCGCCGCTCTGCACCCGGTCTACCCATTCTGGGTTTTGCAGGTACCACTGCACCGTCTTGCGGATTCCGGTCTCGAAAGTTTCGGCCGGTTTCCAGCCGAGTTCCTGTTGCAGCTTGCGCGCGTCGATCGCGTAGCGCCGGTCGTGGCCGGGGCGGTCTTTCACAAAGCTGATCTGCGACCGGTAACTACCGCCGTCGGCACGCGGTCGCAGTTCATCCATCAGGGCGCAGACGGTATGGACAATATCAATGTTGGGCATTTCGTTCCAGCCGCCTACGTTATAGGTCTCCCCGGGCTTTCCGGCTTCCAGCACACGGCGCAGCGCGCTGCAGTGGTCCTTGACGTACAGCCAGTCGCGAACCTGCTGGCCGTCGCCATAGACCGGCAGCGGCTTGCCGGCAAGCGCATTGACGATCATCAGCGGGATCAGCTTTTCCGGGAAATGGTAGGGGCCATAGTTGTTGCTGCAGTTGGTTGTGAGGACCGGCAAGCCGTAGGTATGGTGATAGGCGCGCACAAGGTGGTCGCTCGCGGCCTTGGAGGCGGAATACGGACTGTTCGGCTCGTAAGGGTGGGTTTCCGTGAACGCAGCATCGGCAGGCGCAAGCGAGCCATAAACCTCGTCGGTCGAAACATGCAGCAGGCGAAACCCCGCTTTGGCGTCACCCTCCAGCGTACCCCAGTAGGCTTTGACGGCCTCGAGCAGGCGAAAGGTGCCGACGATATTGGTCTGGATAAATTCCTCAGGGCCGAGGATTGAACGATCAACATGCGATTCGGCCGCAAAATGAACGACCGCTCGCGGCCGGTGGGTGGCAAACAGCCGCCCCAGAAGCTCGGCGTCGCCAATGTCACCCTGCACCAGATGATGGCGGCCGTCACCCTCGAGAGAGGTCAGGTTTTCACGGTTCCCCGCATAGGTCAGCTTGTCGAGATTGATGACCGGCTCACCGCCGTCTGCCAACCAGTCGAGCACGAAATTGGAGCCGATAAAGCCGGCACCGCCTGTCACCAAAATCATGGGGTCTCCTTTTTGGCGGCACTGGCCGGCAAGTGCCGCAGCCGCATCTGGACCAGGATTATCTCCCACCTCGCCGCGGGCGAAAAAACGAAAGGCCTGGAAAACCAGGCCCTTCGCGCAATGGCGCTAACAAGCGATCAGAAATGAATCCCGCGCATCATCTGCTGCATCGCCACCGCTTCGGCCGACAGCGTCGGTTTGGTGGATTTCTCACCCTTGGCGGCTGATGAATCGGGGAACATCCGGAAGCTGGTGTTCATGGCGATCTGGGCGATGCGCGGCACCAGCGCATGCATGAGCTGGCCGGTGATGCCGAGGCGGGTGGCCACGCGAACCGGCTTGAAGATGCAGGCCTGCGCAATCATGTCGGCGGCTTCTTCAGGGGAGAGCGTTGGCACGTTGTTGTACAGGTTGGTCGGCGCAATCATGGGCGTACGCACCAGCGGCATGTTGATGGTCGTAAAGCTGATGCCCACATCCGCGAACTCACTGGAGGCGCAGCGCGTCCACGCATCCAGCGCGGCCTTGGAGGCGACGTACGCCGAGAAGCGCGGTGCATTGGTCAACACACCGATGGAGCTGATGTTGACCACATGGCCCTTGCGCTTGGCCGCCATGCCGGGCAGCAGGCCCATGGTCACGCGCAAGCAGCCGAAGTAATTGAGCTGCATGGTGCGCTCGTAATCGTGGAAGCGGTCGTAGCTGGCTTCGATGGCGCGGCGGATGGACCGGCCCGCGTTGTTGATCAGGAAATCCACGCCGCCGTGGTTGGCGATCAGCTCCTGGATGAAGCGGTCGCAGTCGGCCATGTCGGCGATGTCGGCCGGGTAAGCCACAAAGTTATAGCCCTTGGCCTTGGCTTCCTTGCAGGCTTCGTCGAGCTTGTCCTGGTCGCGCCCGCAGATGATGGTGATGGCGCCGGCATCAGCAAACTTGTGTGCCGCCGCCAGGCCGATGCCCGATGATCCCCCGGTGACCAGCACCACCTTGCCGTTGACCGTGCCCCGCAGCGAGCGGTCGATGTGCAGGTCCGGGTCCAGGTGGCGCTCCCAGTAATCCCAGAGGCGCCAGGCGTAGTCTTTGAGGTTCGGGCACTCAATGCCCGAGCCCTTGAGCGCGGCCATGGTGTCGCGGCAGTCAAAGCGGGTCGGGTAGTTGACAAATGTCAGCATGTCTTCGGGCAGGCCGAGGTCGGCCAGCACCGCATTGCGCACACGGCGTACCGGCGCCAGCGCCATCAGGCTCTTTTTGACGCCGCGCGGAATGAAGCCCAGCAAGGCGGCGTTCACGAACAGGTTCATCTTGGGCGCATGGGCCGCGCGGCTGAAGATGTCCAGTACATCACCCACGCGGTAGCCCACCGGGTCCACCAGATGAAAGCATTTTTTGGCAATGCCGGCCTTGTGGCTGAGGTGGTCCAGCGCATCAACGACAAAGTCGACCGGAACGATATTGACCCGTCCGCCTTCGAGCCCCACCGCCGGCATCCAGGGCGGCAGCAGCTGCCGCATGCGCTGGATCAGCTTGAAGAAGTAATACGGCCCGTCAATCTTGTCCATTTCGCCGGTGGTGCTGTCGCCGACCACCATGGCCGGGCGAAACACCGTCCAGGGAACCTTGCATTCCTTGCGCACGATTTTTTCGCTCTCGTGCTTGGTCATGAAGTAGGGGTGTTCGTAGTTTTCGGCTTCCTCGAACATGTCTTCCCGGAACACGCCTTCATAGAGGCCCGCTGCGGCGATGGAGCTCACATGGTGAAAGTGGCCGGCATCAATCGCCTTGGCGAATTCCACCGTGTTGCGGGTGCCGTCAATGTTGACGGCTACCTGGCTTTCCTCGTCGGCGCCCAGGTCATACACCGCCGCGAGGTGGTAAAAATGCCCGACCTGCCCCTTGAGTTTCTTGATGTCTTCGCTGCTGACACCGAGCTTTTTGCTGGTCAGGTCGCCGTGCACAGCCACCGCACGGGCAGCAGGCACACCCCAATACTCGCGCAGTGCTGCCACTTTGCCGGCGCTTTCCTTGCGGATAAGGAAATGAACGGTCGTTCCTTTTCGTTCCAGAAGTTTTTTTACCAGGCGCTTGCCAATGAAGCCTGTGGCCCCTGTAACGAAATAATGCATTTTGTGTTTCCTCCGCTGAACGGCCAAGTCAAAAAGTGATTCTTGCTTAAAGCGCATAAGTCTCTATTCAGCAGAAACCCGCGCTCACCCGCCTCGCACGTGCTTTTCCATAGAGCCGCCTGCCTAGAACCTGCCCACGGATTAAACAGACCGCGTTCTAGAACACAGCACCTAAACACCACCACGTGGAGGCCTTATATTTTCCGGGTGCATGCGGCATACTGCCCGCGAAGTTCCATAAACACAAACTGTCTGGAGTAACCCATGGTCAAGAAATTGCAAAAAATGAGCGCTGACAAGAAGTCCGGTCCACAGCTGTCTGGGGCCGTCAAGGAGTCCGCCCAGCAGATTTGGCTCGCCGGCCTGGGCGCTTTCTCCAAGGCGCAAGAAGAAGGCGGCAAAGTGTTTGAGACCCTGGTCAAGGAAGGCCTGTCCATCCAGCGCAAGACCCAGGCCGTGGCCGAAGGAAAGATCTCCGAAGCCACCAACAAGATGGCCAGCATGGCGACCGACATCCAGTCCAAAGCCGGACACCAGTGGGACAAGCTGGAAAACATCTTCGAAGACCGCGTGGCCAAAGCCCTGAACAAACTCGGCGTGCCTTCGGCCAAAGACGTGGACGCACTGATCGCACGCATCGACGAGCTCAACCGCAATGTGCAAAAAATGAGCGGCAAGCCAGCTGCCAAAACCGCAGCGGCAAAACCCGCAGCAAAAAAGGCGGCCCGCCCCGCGGCAAAACGCCCCGCTGCACGCAAATCGGCCTGAGGACACGGTGCTCTGGAAAAAGGGACATGCCGTCCCTTTTTTTACGCCCGCGCGCAATCACCCAATGCCCCGACTTTGCTGCAAAGCAGCAAATAGATCCAGGGCCGCCGTCTACACTTTCCAGCCATGACCCAAGCGAAGCACGCCAAAAGTAAACGCCCAACAAAACCGCGCATTGCGTTGGCCCTCTCTGGCGGTGGACCGTTGGGTGCCATCTACGAAATCGGTGCGCTGTGCGCGCTTGACGAATCCCTGCACGGGCTTTCATTCACCGGACTGGACCACTATGTCGGCGTGTCCGCCGGCGGCTTTATTGCCGCGGGCCTGGCCAACGGCATGACACCGCGTGAACTGTGCGCCGCCTTCATTGAAAACGACGACCAGGCGTCGGAGGTGTTTGACCCGGCCTGGCTGATGGTGCCGGCGTACGGCGAATTTCTGCGGCGCAGCATCATGCTGCCCGGCCTGCTGGCGTCGGCGGCCTGGCGCGCCACCTTCGGGCGCAAGTCGCTGGTCAATGCGCTGGAGGCGCTGGGCCCGGCACTGCCGACTGGTATTTTCTCCAACGACGAAATCGACACGCGCCTGGCCGCGCTGTTTTCCAAACCCGGCCGCACCAACGACTTTCGCCAGCTCCGCACGCGGCTGACACTGGTCGCGACGAACCTTGACAGCGGCGACGCCGCGCCCTTCGGCCGCCCCGGCTGGGACCACGTTCCAATCTCCAAAGCCGTACAGGCCAGCTCTGCCCTGCCGGGCCTCTTTCCGCCGGTGGAGATCGACCGCCATTACTACGTGGACGGTGCCCTGAAAAAGACCATGCACGCCGGCGTGGCCCTGGACGACGGCGTTGACCTGATGTTCTGCCTGAACCCGCTCGTGCCCTTCAACGCCACCCGCGCGCCGGCGCTGGCCATGAACCAGCGTGTCATGCGCCGCGGCCTGCCAGCCGAAAAGCAGGCGATTCCGCGCATCGTGAACGGCGGCCTGCCCGCCGTGATGAGCCAGACCTTCCGCTCAATGATCCATTCGCGGCTGGAACTTGGCATGAAGCACTACGCGCACGCCTACCCCGGCACCGACATCGTGCTGCTGGAACCCGACGCCCGCGACACCGAGATGTTCCTGGCTAATACCTTCAGCTACCGGCAGCGCCGCGAACTGGCCGAGCATGCCTACCAGAACACCCGGCAGATGCTGCGCTCGCGCAAGACCACGCTGGCGGCCACGCTGGCGCGGCACGGCGTGTCGCTGAACCTGGACGTGCTGGAAGACCCCCGGCGCCACCTGGTGGCCGAAAGGCCCGCGGCCACCCGCCTGGGCCGCGCCATTGCCTCGCTGGAAGACGCAATGGAAGATCTGAGCCACGTGCTGCGCCCGGCTGCCGGCAAGCTGTCCGCCCCGGCGCCGGCCCCGGCTTAAACAAAGGTTTTCCAAATACCTGCCAAAGATTGCCAAAGTTGCGCCATGCTGGTTACGCCCCCTCACACACCCCCGCAGATTGCTGGACTTCCCTAGTGCCGCGCAGGGAACCGGTGGGTTAGAGTCAAGAAAACACAAGGTAGACAACTTATGGCGAAAAAAGCGCCGCGCCGTACAGCCGAGCGGATCCTGGAGGTCACCCTGGACCTGTTCAACCGCTTTGGCGAACCCAATGTGTCGACCACCCTGATCTCCGCCGAGCTCAACATCAGCCCCGGCAACCTGTACTACCACTACCCGGCCAAAGACGAGCTGATCAACTCGCTCTTTGACCGCTACGAAAAGTCCCTGAGCGAGCTGCTCAATGCCAGCGACGGCGTGCGCGATGTGGAAGACGCCTGGTTTTTCATGCACACGCTGTTCGAGCTGATCTGGCAATACCGCTTTTTGTACCGCGACCTCAACGACCTGCTGAGCAAAAACCGCCGGCTCGAAACGCACTTCCAGTGGGTCCTCAAAAACAAGACCCGCGCCGTGAAAGCCCTGCTGGACGGCATGAGCCGAACCGGCGCCGTGACGATTGATTCGCGCGAGGTCGAGGCCACGGCCACCAGCATGGTGGTGGTACTGACTTACTGGCTGAGTTTTGAGTACGTGCGCGACCCGCGCAACGCGCTGGAGCCGGCCAATGCGCAGGCCGCCTTGCTGCGCGGCGCCCACCACGTGCTCAACCTGCTGATTCCCTACCTCGAGCAAGGCCAGCGTGCGCATTTGCAGGCGCTGGTAGGCGCCTACAGCAACCCGGCTTGAGCGCCCTCACAACGCCGCATTCATAACACCAACAATTTTTACCAAGGAGACAACAAAAATGGCCAAATGGACTGCCTTTCCCCACGCCGGCGACTACACATTTGATGCCGCCAGCCTGAAAAAGAGCTGGGCCCGCCTGCACCAGGGCGACTGCGAACCCCTGCCCAAGGATGCCGATGTATTGCAGGCCTGGGTGCTGTTTCACAACGGCGACTTCCAGAAGGCGGCAGAGGCCGGCATCAAGGCCGGCGGCAACGGCATCACCGTGGCCAACAAGGCCACCAGCATGTACGCCACCTACCTGGAAACCAAGGAAAAAGCCAAGCTGGACATGTTCATGGAAGTGGCCGCACGCGCCGAAGCCCAGCAAAAGGACGACCCGAAGAACGCCAACGCCTGGTACTGGCAGGCCTACGCGCTGGGCCGCTACAGCCAGGGCATCAGCGTGGCAAAGGCGCTGGCCCAGGGCCTGGGAACCAAGGTGAAGAATTCGCTGGAGCAGGCCATCAAGCTGTCGCCCAAGCACGCAGACGCCCACATCGCGCTGGCGGCCTTTCATGCCGAAGTGATCGACAAGGTGGGCTCGCTGATCGGCGGCATGACCTACGGCGCCAAAAAAGACATCGGTCTGGCGCTCTACAAGGACGCGCTCAAGCTGAACCCGGGCTCGGCCATCGGCATGATCGAATACGCCAACGGCTTGGTCATGCTGGAAGGCGACAAAAAAATGAAGGAAGCCACCAAGCTGTACGAGCAGGCCGCTGCAGCCAAGCCGCTGGATGCGACTGAGCGGCTGGATGTGGAGATGGCCAAGGCCGAACTCGAGGACTGAGCCGGCAACAGCCTTACCTCAACATTCCCGGCAGGGCCCGCGCGTCGCAAGGCGTGCGGGCCCTGCCCATTTTTGCTACTATTTTGATAGCTACTCGCGCACACCCCTATTGGGCTGGAGGGCAAATTGATGCCCAAAAACGGGCCAAAACGACCTTCAAACTGTGCTTTGGGGCCGTTTTGGCGATTTTCAGCGTCGCAAACAGGTTTTGAGGCATTTTTTGAGTGTCAAACAAGGCTGAAAGGCATACGGGTCGTGCGCTAGCAGCTATCAAAATAATAGCGACCGCGTGAACCTCCTGCGTCAGACGCCGACCCGGCCAATTCAAGCCCTCACACCCGCTGCGTTTCGTCCACCCAGGGCTTGCCGCGGTACCACGCATGCCGGGCCAGCCGCAGCATGGGCTTGTCGCCGGAGGTGTCGCCATAGGCATACAGCGTCACGCCACCCAGTCCTGTTTCCCCATAGCGCGCCAGCGCCCACGCCTGCAGGCGCAGAACCTTCTGTTCGCCATGGCAATTGGGGGTACTCATGCGACCAGTGAGGCGGCCGGTGAGACGTTCGCTCACGCTTTCGCCTACCACTTCCATCTCGGTGCAGAGCAGCGCGTCAAAGCCCAGCTGGCGCGCCACCACCTGCAGGTAGATATCAGGCGAGGCGCTGACCATCACGCAGCAATGCCCGGCCTCGCGGTGCCAGGCCAGGCGCGCCATGGCGTCTTCACGCAGCTGGCCGGGGAAATCGTGTGCCAGCCAGCGGGCCGTCCAGTCCTGCATCTCGGCCAGGCTGCGGCCGGCCAGCGTGGCCTGCATCAGCTTGCCTTTGGCGACGTGGTTGGGCACCAGGCGCAGCGCATAACCGGCCAGCCAGGGAAGGCAGCGCAACACGGCCCACAGAAAGCGCGGCCAGCCCAGGCCGCGTGCCAGGAACACCGTGAAGGTATCGCGCCGGGTCAGCGTGCCGTCGAAGTCAAAGGCGGCAACGACAGGGCCGGCCCCGGTAGCGCTCACCTCGGGCATCGCACCTGCCCGCAGTAGCGCACGCAGAACGGGCAGCCCGTCATGGGCAGCCACGAGGGAATGTTGAAGTAGCGCTTGAAAATCGTGCCCAGCACACCTTCGCGGTAGGCCTGGTATTTGAAGCCCGTGCCTTCGACCGCATAAAAAGGCACGCCGTCCTGCTCGAAGCTGAGCACACGCACCGACTCGAAGTAGGGCGCAAACTCTTCCAGCCTCGGCTTGTCGGCGACGATGACACGCACCGTCTTGCCCTGGTAGAGCGAAAAGTCGACCAGCATGTCGTCCTGGCGTGCATGGAACTTGCCGACGCCGAACACAGGCATGTATTCGCGGCGCTCAAACCCGAAAATCGACGCGGGCGTGTAGGCCTCACCCATCAGCACCACGCCCGGCGCGGTGACCTGCTGCAGCATTTCAGCGGTCTTGTAGCTGCGGATGATCTGCGGATAGAGCTTGGTCGTTTTCCAGGTATCCAGCGACGTCATGTACAGCCCGGCCACCACCAGCACATGCAGGCCGGCAAACACGGCCAGCCCTTTGGCGCAGGCCTTGAGCCTGTCAGCCGGCAAGGCAAACGCCAAAAATGCGAAGCCAAAAGGGTAAAACGACAGCACCCAGTGCAGGCCGATCACCTTCTTGCCTGACAGCAGCGCAAAGAACAGCAGCGGCACCACCACCAGGCAGGCCAGCAGGCGCTGGCTTCGTGCGGCGGCCATCAGCGCTTCACGGTAGCGCACAGCCATCCATACCGCCACAGGTGTGATCAGGTAGACCATCATGCCGACGTAGGTCAGCGGCTTGCGCCATTCGAACACCGCGTCTTCATTGCGGTTGTAGACGTTGAACATGATGTTCGACCAGCCGTGCGACATGTTGTAGGCGATGTTGATGGCCGGGCCAGGCAAGGCACACAGCACCAGCAGCGCAAAACCCGCGAGCCGTTCGCGCCGGTACAACACGAAGTAAACGAGATAGCTGAAGCCGAGCACCACCGAGAAGTACTTCGAAAGAAAGGCACAGCCCAGGAAGAGGCCTGACAGGGCGTAGAGCCCGTAGGCGGCACGGTCCAGCGCCGCACGTCGCTCGGCACGCATCAGGGCGGCCACCGAGAGCACCGACCAGAAGATCAGCGGGGTGTCAGTGGTGATCAGCACGTTGAGCCAGTTCAGCGGCGCGAGCCAGAAAAACAGCACCGCCCAGGCCGCGCGCACCTTGCCCGCCGGCTTGAGCGCCCACCAGAGCGCCGCGCCCAGCGCCAGCGGCAGCAGCACAATGGGCAAGCGAATGGACCAGAGGCTGTCGCCCAGCGTGGCGCGCATCAGCGCGATCAGCCAGCCCACCATCGGCGGGTGGTCGGAGTAGCCCCAGTCGGGGTACACACCCCACCAGTAGAAGAAGGCCTCGTCGCCGGTGACCGGAAACGTGACGGCAATCCACAAACGCAGCAGCAGTGACAGAAGACCGGCGGCGAGTAGCCAGCGGCTCAGCGAAACAGGAAAGGCGGCGGTGTCGTGGTACTGGGGCATGAAACTGGAAGCTGGGGGAGAAACGGTTTGGTTTGGCGTGTCAGCAGGAAGGGCGATCGGTATGGCGATGCTGCGCGCTACAGCGGAAGGCCGGGGAGGAAGGCCCGCACGGGCTAGCGAAAGCTGATTTCCTTGCGGATGGCCGCACTATAAAGCAAGGCCACCACGCCAATGGCCACGGCGAGCCACAGCGTCAGCAGCCGCACCAGCACCGTGATGGAAAGGGCCGCAGCCGGTGTAGCGCCTTGCGCCACCAGCAGGCCCGTCAGCACGGCCTCCGTGCCGCCCAGGCCGGCCGGCAGCGCCGACAATGCGCCGGCCACCATGGCCGCCGCGTAAAAGCCGGCGGCCGTCAGCAATTCAAGGTGCACATTCATGGCACGGCAGACCAGCCAGACCGCCAGCCCCTGCGCAGCCCAGGCCACCAGGGTCAGGCCAAACCAGAGCCAAGGGTGCACCGACAGGCAATGCCATGCTTCTTGCAGCCAGGCAAAACGCGCAAAGAGCCGTGCACGGTAAATAAAGAACAGCGCCGCAGCCATGACGGCCAACAGCGCACCAACCGCCAGCAAGCCCATCAGCCAGCCGCCCGACAACGGCATCGCACCATGGTTCAGGCCCCACAACATGGCCGGCAAACACAGCAGCAGCAGGCACAGCAGGTCGGCCAGGCGCTCGGCGCCGAAGATGGCCAGGCTCTGCGCCGCGCCCAGCGGCCGCTGCGCCAGCATCAGGCCGCGCACCGCTTCACCCACATTGCCCGGCGTGGGCGTGAAGGCATAACCGGCCAGGTAGAGCCTCAGCCCCTGCAGCCAGCCGAACTGGCGCCCGAAGTGAGCCATCCAGAGCCGCCAACGGAGGCCTCGCAGCAAATAGTTGAGCAGGCAAAGGCCTGCAGCTTGTACGCCCGTCCACGACCACAGCAGCGCGAGCGATGCCCTGGGGCTGTCACCCCAGATCAGCAGCACGGCCGCATAAGCCGTAGCCACCACGCCGAGCACCAGCAACAGCTGCTTGAACGGCAAGGTGCCGCGCGCGGGCGGCGGAGCGCCCCCGGGAATCACAGGCGGCGGCTCAGGAAGATAGCCAGCCAGAGCGCGCCGGCCGCCAGGATCCACGGGTCCCGCAGCATGTCGCGCGCCACGTCTTCGCCGCGGCCGCGGTGCACCTGGTAGGTGTAGCGCAGCATGCCGAAAATGACCACCGGCACGGTGTAGAGCAGCCGTTCGCCGTGCTGCAGTTGCGCCTCGGGGCTGGTGGCAAACAGGCTGTAGGTGGTGAGGGTGGCCGTCATGGTCGCGGCCATGAAGGTGTCGAGCAGGGCCGCCGGGTAGTGCGCCAGCACGGCGCGCTGGCTGGCTTCCTCATGAAAACTTTCAGCCTTGCGTTTGGAAAAACCCAGGAACAGCGCCACAAAAATACCGGTCAGCAGCAGCCAGCGCGAAGGCGGGATCCCCACCGCCACGGTGCCGGCCAGCAGGCGCAGCATGAAGCCCGAGGCAATGATGGACACGTCGACCACCGGCACCTGCTTGAGCCGCCACGAATAGGCCAGGTTGAGCACCGTGTACAGGCCCAGCAGCACCAGCAGCGTACGGTTGCCTGCAGCCAGCAGCAGCCCCGCCACCAGCAACAGGCCCGCCAGCACCAGCGCCACCGGCACGGCGACTGCGCCGCTGGCCAGCGGCCGGTGCCGCTTGGCGGGGTGCAGGGCGTCGCTTGCGCGGTCATGCCAGTCGTTGATGATGTAGACCATGCTCGAGAGGCAGCAGAACGCGGCAAAGGCGTAAAACACGCGCAGGTCCAGCGCACTGTCCTGCCAGTTCTGGCTGAACACCAGGCCGGCAAATACAAAGGCGTTTTTGAGCCATTGGTGCGGCCGCATGAGCCGGATCAATGCAGCCGGCGCCTCCCATACCCCTCTTGTCATTCGTAGCCCCTCAGCTTCCCAAGACTCGCGCTCTTAACCAAAAAGGCTCTCAGTTCGCAGGAATAGGCGATTATCCATTGCAGCATGGGCGTCACACGGCTTCCTTTGTTTCGCTTCCAGTCGCCTTGTGGCGTAGCGCCATCCAGGTAAATACCAGTGGAACTTCCTTCAAGGACTCGCGAAATGCGACTGCAACGCTCAGGCAGTCGACGCTTGGAGGAATCGTCACCAAAGCGAGCCGGTGATCGTTCAACAGGCTACTGCCAGCGCCCATCTGATCAGTCGCACGACACGCTTCGTACAACAGCTTTTTAGCCTCGCGATGCTTGCTATACGCCCTGAAGGACGAAAAGCCGCCCGCTTCGACCAGCCTGGCGAAGACAAGACCTGACTCGGCACTAACGCTTGCACTAACCCGGTCACCGTAGGCCAGATTCCGCACCAGAAACGAACTGTTCGTGACGCTGAAAGTTCCGTCCGGCAAGTCGACAGCATTGACGGTTTCCGAGTGAAACCGGATGTACGCGGGGACCTTGTCATTGACGATCAATATCTTCATGAGAATTGGCAATACCCAGGCAGGGTTCGTATCGAAGGGCCGCCTGTTTCAAACGGTGAGGAGGACGAAGATGCCATCGGGAAGGGAAATACCCCACGGGACCCCGCCGGAAGCGGGCTTCAAGCATAACTGACGGACAGGCAACGGACATTGCCGAATACGGCCAAAATGAAGCCATGTCTTTCGCACCCACCCCCACACTTTCATCCACCCTCGCTGCCACTCATTCCCTGCCCGCCGTCTCACCCTTCGCCCTGCAGTTGATCCAGACCCTGGTGCGCATGAACACGGTCAGCCATAACTCCAACCTCGAGCTGATCCACTTCGTACGCGACGAGCTGCAAAAACTCGGCGTGGCCAGCCGCATCACCACCAATGCCGGCAAAACCAAGGCCAACCTGTTTGCCACGCTGGGCGACGGCAAGCCGGCCGGCATCATTCTTTCAGGCCACACCGACACCGTGCCCTGGGACGGCCAGGACTGGACGCTGGACCCGTTGTCGGCCACGGTCAGCGATGGCAGGCTGTACGGCCGCGGCAGCTGTGACATGAAGGGTTTTATCGGTCTGGCCCTGGCCCATGCCGGGGATTTTTTGAACAGCCAGGCGCCTTTTGCGGTGCACCTGGCATTGAGCTACGACGAGGAAGTCGGCTGCTTGGGCGTGCGGGAGCTGATAGCCGACATGAAAGACGCGGGCATTGCACCGCTGGCCTGCATCATTGGCGAGCCGACCAGCATGGTGCCGGCTACCGCGCACAAGGGCGTGTACCGCTACAAATGCTGTGTGCGCGGCAAGGAGGCGCATTCCTCGCTCACGCCGCAGTCGGTCAACGCCATCGAGATGGCGGCGCGTGTCGTCGGCAAGCTGCGCGACATGGCCGAAGGTTTTGAAGCGAACGAGCCGCGCTATGAAGGCTTCGACGTGCCTTTCAGCACGGCCAGCGTCGGGCAGTTCCATGGCGGCATCGCCGACAACGTGGTGCCGCGCGACGCGGAGTTCCGCTACGAGTTCCGCAACCTGCCCACGGCGGATGCGACCCTTATGCAAAAAGAGCTTGTAGCCTATACAGAACGTGCGCAACCAGCTATGAAAAAGATAGCGCCCGAGGCCGGCTTCAGCTTTGAGACGATTTGTGAAGTGCCGGCCTTCCTCGGCTCCGCCGGCGACACGGTGACGCAACTGGCGCAGCGCCTGGCCGGCGCGAAAGAGACCACGCTGGTCGCCTTCGGCACCGAAGCGGGCATTTTCAAGAGCGCCGGTATTCCCACCGTGGTGTGCGGCCCCGGCAGCATCAACCAGGCGCACCAGCCGGACGAATTTGTGAGCCTGGAGCAGCTCGCGCGATGCGAGGCGTTCATGGAAGGCCTGGCGAACACCAGCGAGCTTCGCTAGAGGCGGGCTTTTGCGCAGGCCATCGCGGAACCGGCTTTGCCGGGCCGCAGGTGGCGCCTCCTTGGGGGCTGAGAGCCGCGGCTCCAAGCCTGCCTGCGCAGGCTTGGACGGCTCCGAAGAGCCGTCGCCTCAGGCGGCGGTGCGGGGCGGCCGCAAGGCCGCTTCGGGGGGAGTCAGTACTTCAAGTCCTGATTCGGCCGTCGCCCGTCAGCATCGACATCTCCACAAAGTGGGACGCCACGTGGTCGGTCGGCGAGAACGATACGGAGAACCCGCCCACCGACTGGGTGCCGATGGCTTCCATGCCGGAAATCAGCGACTCGCGGCTCATCTTGGCGCCGCCGCGCTTGAGGCCGTCCACCAGGATCCTGGCGGCCACATAGCCTTCCATGCTGGAGAAATTGACCTTTGCATCCTTGCCGGCCGCCTTCACCGCTTCGGTAAACTCGCGCACAATCGGCCGCGCGCCGTTGTAGGGTGAAGGCATGACCTGCGATACCACCACACCCGCGCCGTCCTTGCCCAGCTCGTCGGCCAGCGCCTGCGTGCCGACAAACGACACGTTGTAGAACGTGCCGCCGTAGCCAGCCTTGCGGGCTTCGCGAATGAAAGCTGCGCAGGCCTTGTAAGCGCCGATCTGCACCACTGCGTCGGGCCCTGCGGCCACCAGCGTGGTGACGGCCTTGGCCACGTCTACCGTGTTGCGCTCGACCGTTGCCTGTGCCACGGGCTTGAGGTTCTGCGCACCCAGGGCCAGCACAACGCCGTCCAGCCCGGCCTTGCCGTAAGCGTCGTTCTGGTAGAACACGGCGATTTTCTTCAGCCCCAGGGCGGTCAGCTGTTTGACGATGAGGCCGGTTTCGTCGTTGTAGGACGCGCGCACGTGAAAAGCGTATTTGTTGAAGGGGTCACGCAAGGCCATGGCACCGGTAAACGGCGCGATGAACGGGACTTTGTCTTTGGTGGCCATCGGCAGGGCGACGATGCTGGTGGGCGTGCCGATATAGCCAAACAGTGCAAACACGTCGTCGTCGATCAGCTTGCGGGTGTTTTCGGCGCAACGGGCTGGCTCATAGCCGTCGTCGAGGTTGCGGATCTCAATCAGGCGCTTGTTGACGCCGCCCTGTTCGTTGACCTGGTCGAAGTACACCTTCGCACCCTGGTAGAACTGGATGCCCAGCTGCGCGGCAGGGCCGGTGAAAGGCGCCGACTGGCCCAGGATGATCTTGTCGTTCTGCGCATGGGCCAGGTTGAAGCCGGCAAGCATGGATGCGCCTGCGACCACAGAGAATTTTCTGCGGCTGAGTGTGGGGGTAGATGTGGTTATGGAGGTCATGGCCTGATTTTCGCAACCCACCTTACAGTTTGTTTACCCGTAAGGTAATAGAAGGCAACCCCGTGACATCAATCACCGTTGGGAGCGGAATTAAGCCGCACCAGCGTTGTTTTAGGCCCTAAATTCAGGAAACTGCCACCTTTTGCCGCGAATTGGCCTCGTATTGGCGCCTATTCGCGCACCCGTCCGGTGCCATCAATCAGGCTGAGTTCCACCAGTTTGGAGCCCACGCGGTCGCCGTCAAAATGCACCCGAAAGCCGCCGAGGTTCAGCTCCTGCATGGTGTCGAGTGCCTTGCGTAGTTTGGCGCGCGTGGGGTCCTTGCCGGCCTTGCGCAACGCTTCAACGTACGTCCAGGCAGCAATGTAGCCTTCAAGCATGTACACATTGGGTTTGCCGAGTTTTGCCGCTGCAGCATCGGTCTGCAGCTCACGGACCAGCACGCTCTTGGCGTTGTCTGATTTGGGTGTGACGCGCACCACCACCACACCGGCGCCCGCCGCACCCAGTTGCTCGGCCAGCAGGCTTTCGCCGGTAGTGGAAAAGCCATAGATAGGCCCGCGAAAGCCTTTGGCGCGCAAGTCGCGTATCGCACCGGCGGCGCCGGCAGCATCACTGATCACGAGGATCGATTCCGGTTTTTTCGCCAGCACCTGGTCAACGCTGGTGGCCACATTGCCGCCGGCCAGGGCCGACTTGGCGACCAGGTTGGCACCCAGCCCGCCCATGGTGCGCTCGGCCGAGTCGAGCGCCGCCAGCGATTCGGCATCCTTGCCGTGCAGGATGGCCAGCTTGCGCATGCCCAGCGTTTCGGCGTGCCGCGTGATCACGGCCGCCTCTTCCGAATAGCCGGGCCGGACGGAATAGACATTCGGGTAGAGCGAGCCGCGCAGCTCGTCGGCGCCGGCCATGGGCGCGAACAGCAGGATGTCGGTGTCTTTCAGCAACGGATTGACGGCCGTAACCTGCGGGGAGCCGTAGTAGCCGAACAGCGAAAACACCTTCTGGTCCAGCAGCTTGCGGGTATTGGCCGCTGCGGTCTCGGGGTTCCCCGCATCATCCAGCGTGGTCAGTTCGATCTTGCGGCCGTTGACGCCGCCGCCGGCATTGACGTGGTCGAAGTAAAGGCGCGCGCCTTGCGCGAACGGCACAGCCAGCGTGCTGCCGGGTCCGGTCATGGCCAAAGATTGGCCTAGCGTGACCGCGGTTTTGCTGATGCCGTCCTCGGCATACACCCCCGGCGCCATCAGGGCGGCCAGTGCCGCTACCATGGTGATCCTGGCCAGCGCGCGGAATGACTGCATTCCTGTTTTTGTTGTCATGTTGTCTCCTCATCCCCGGGGGCCGGTATGGCTGCCAATATAAAGTTGAACCATGAGCAATACCATCAGCATCTCCCCTATAGCCAAGGCCAAACCTGACACTGGGCTGAAGCCTGGCGCCGTGCAGGTGTTGGGCGCCTGTCCGCACGACTGCCCCGACACCTGTTCATTGCTGACTACTGTGGAAGACGGTGTGGCCACCCGCGTGCAGGGCAACCCGGACCACCCGCATACCGGCGGCGTGCTGTGCAACAAGGTCTCGCGCTACACCGAACGCACCTACCATCCGGAGCGCTTGCTGAGCCCGCTCAAGCGCAGCGGCCCGAAAGGCAGCGGACAGTTCGAGCCCGTGAGCTGGGAGGCGGCGCTGGCCGACATTGCGGCCCGCCTCAAGCCCATCGCCGCACGCAACCCTGAAGCCATCGTGCCCTACAGCTATGCCGGCACCATGGGCCAGGTGCAGGGCGAGAGCATGGCGGGCCGCTTCTTTCACCAGCTGGGGGCCTCGTTGCTGGACCGCACCATCTGCGCTTCGGCGGGCGGCGAAGGCCTGACGCAAACACTGGGCGGAAAGGTCGGCATGCGGGTGGAGTTTTTTGCCGAATCGAAACTCATCATCATCTGGGGCAGCAACTCCATCGGCAGCAACCTGCACTTCTGGCGTTATGCACAGCAGGCCAAAAGAGACGGCGCCAAACTTGTGTGCATTGACCCGCGCAAAAGCGAAACCGCCGAGAAATGCCATGAGCACATCGCCTTGCTGCCCGGCACCGACGCCGCGCTGGCGCTGGCGCTGATGCATGAACTGATCACCCACGACTGGCTCGACCACGACTACATCGCGCAGCACACGCTGGGCTGGCAAAGCCCGGACGGCGGGCTGCGCGAACGCGCGCTGCAGTGGCCGCCTGAACGCGCAGCACAGGTGTGCGGTGTGCCCGTGGAACAGATTCGCTCCTTGGCCCGCGACTATGGCGAATGCTTTGTCAACAAGCAACCCGCTGCGATCCGGCTGAACTACGGCATGCAGCGCGTGCACGGCGGAGGCAACGCGGCGCGCGCCGTCGCCTGCCTGCCGGCGCTGACGGGCGCATGGCGGCACCGGGCCGGCGGCGTGCTTCTCAGCAGCTCGGGCTTGTTCCCCGTCGACAAGGCCGCGCTGCAACGCCCCGACCTGCTGCGAGGCCGCCAGCCGCGCACCATCAACATGAGCACCATCGGCAACGCCCTGCTGGAACCCGCGTCGCCGCAGTTCGGCCCGAAGATCGAGGCGCTGATCGTCTACAACAGCAACCCGGTGGCAGTGGCACCGGAATCCGGAAAAGTGGTTCAGGGCTTTGCGCGCGAAGACCTCTTCACTGTGGTGCTTGAGCACTTCCAGACCGACACGGCCGACTACGCCGACTACATCCTGCCGGCCACCACACAGCTGGAGCACTGGGATGTGCATGCGTCCTACGGCCACACCGATGCGTTGCTGAACCGCCCCGCCGTTGCACCGATGGGCCAGGCCAAACCCAATACGCAGATTTTTCGCGAACTGGCTGCCCACATGGGTTTTACCGACCCCTGCTTTGCCGAGAGCGACGAGTCGCTGTGCCGCGCGGCCTATGGCGACAAGGTGGACTTCCGGCAGTTGCAGGACAAAGGTTTTTCCACCCTCAAGCTGCCCGACGCGCCGTTTGCCGAAGGCAACTTCCCCACGCCATCGGGCCGCTGCGAGTTCTACAGCGCACGGCTGGCGGCGACAGGCGCCGACGGACTGCCCGGCCATGTGCCCAACCATGAAGCGTCCGGCACCGACGACCGGTTCCCGCTGGCCATGATCTCGCCGCCGGCACGCAACTTTCTCAACTCCAGTTTTGTCAATGTGAAAAGCCTGCGCGACATCGAAACCGAACCGGTGCTGGAAATCCACGCGGACGACGCAGCCGCGCGCGGTATCACCACGGGCGCCGTCGTCAGGGTGTTCAACCAGCGCGGTGAATACCGCGTCAAGGCCGAGGTCTCCGCGCGGGCACGCCCCGGCGTGGTCAACGGCCTGGGCATCTGGTGGCGCAAGCTGGGCCTGGACGGCACCAACGTGAACCAGCTCACCAGCCAGCACCTCACCGACATGGGCCGCGGCCCCGTCTTCTACGATTGCCTGGTGCAGGTGCAGCGCGAAGCCGAGCCTGCCTGAGCCGCACAGTGACCCGAGCCCGCGCCCTGACACTGACCGGCCTCGGTGCAGCACTGGCTGCAGCCGCGCTGTGCCTCACGGGTTGCGCTGACCTCAGTTATTACTGGCAGTCTGTCAGCGGCCACATGCAGATGCTGAACGCGGCCCGGCCGGTAAGCGACTGGCTCGGTGATGCGCAGACATCGACCTCGTTGAAAAGCCGGCTGGAACTGTCGCAGCGCATCCGCAGCTTTGCGGTGGCCGAGTTGAAACTGCCGGACAACGCCAGCTACCGCCGCTATGCTGACCTGCACCGCAGCGCCGTGGTGTGGAACGTCGTAGCGGCGCCGGCGTTTTCGCTGACGCTCAAGACCTGGTGCTTCCCGGTCACGGGCTGTGTCGGCTACCGCGGTTACTTCAACGAGGCTGACGCGCGCGCCGAAGCGGCGCGGCTCAAGGCCGAAGGCCTGGAAGCCAGCGTTTATGGCGTGCCCGCCTATTCCACCCTGGGCTGGATGAACTGGGCCGGCGGCGACCCTTTGCTCAACACCTTCATCGGCTACCCGGAAGGCGAACTGGCGCGGCTGATCTTCCACGAGCTGTCGCACCAGGTGGTGTTTGCGCCGGGCGACACGATGTTCAATGAATCATTCGCCACCGCCGTCGAGCGCCTGGGCATCGAGCGCTGGCTGGCCACGCAGGCGGGCGATGACGCACGCAAGGCCTACGCGGTGTTCGACGGCCGGCGCCGGCAGTTCCGGGCGCTGGCGCTGGCCACGCGCCGCGAACTGGCCGCCATTTATGATCAAAAAGATGCTGCAGACCAATCAGGACGAGCGCAAGCAGCTATCAAAATAATAGCATACCAGCGCTTTCGCGACGCCTATGCCGGACTGAAGGCATCATGGGGCGGCTTTGCCGGTTACGACCTGTGGGTAGCGAACGCCAACAATGCCTCGTTTGGGGCACAGGCCGCGTACGACGAACTGGTGCCAGGCTTTGAAGCATTGTTCGAACGCGAGGGCCGTGACTGGCAACGGTTTTATGATGCAGTGAAAAAGCTGGCCCGCCTACCCAAGGACGAGCGGCACAAGGCGCTTCAAATTCACAACAATACGGAGACTTCCAATGGCTGACATCCAGATCCAGCGCGAACACACCCTGGGCCTTGCCGAGGCGCGCAAGATCGCCTTCAAGTGGGCCGAGCAGGCCGAAGAAAAGTTCGACATGGAATGCACTTACGAAGAGGGCAAGGACGAAGACCTGGTCAGCTTTACCCGTTCCGGTGTCAGCGGCACGCTGGCAGTCACCAAAGACCGCTTCGAACTCCAGGCCAAACTGGGTTTTCTGCTCGGCGCGTTCAAGGACCGGATCGAGGAGGAAATCGTGAAAAACCTGGACACCCTGATCGCCAGGAAGCCCGCGGCGAAAAAAGTTGCCGCGAAAAAGAAGCCTGCGACGAAATGACCGCCTCTTCGGGTCCCTTGACCGGCCTGAAAGTGGTGGAGCTGGGCCAGCTCATTGCCGGGCCATTTGCCGCCAAGACACTCGCCGACTTTGGCGCCGACGTCATCAAGATCGAAGCTCCCCGTAGCGGCGATCCGCTGCGCAAATGGCGGCTGCTGAAAGATGGCACCTCGGTCTGGTGGCAAGTCCAGTCGCGCAACAAGCGCTCGGTGGCGCTTGATTTGCGCCAGGCCGAAGCGCAGCACATCGTGCGCAAGCTCGCACTGGACGCCGACGTGCTGATTGAAAACTTCCGCCCCGGCGCGATGGAAGGCTGGGGCCTGGGACCTGATGAATTGCTGGCCCTCAATCCCCGGCTCATCATGCTGCGCATCAGCGGTTACGGCCAGACCGGGCCCTACCGCGACCGCCCGGGTTTTGGCGTGGTGGCCGAAGCCATGAGCGGCCTGCGCCACCTGACCGGCGAGCCCGGCCGCGTGCCGGTGCGCGTTGGCGTCAGCATAGGCGACACGTTGGCCGCGCTGCACGGCGTGATCGGCATCCTGCTGGCGCTGCAGCACCGCCATGCCTCGGGTAAAGGTCAGGTCGTTGATGTGGCGCTGTACGAGGCTGTCTTCAATTGCATGGAAAGCCTGCTGCCCGAATACAGCGCTTTCGGCACAGTGCGCGGCCCGGCCGGCAGCGCACTGCCCGGCATTGCCCCCAGCAACGCCTACCGCTGTAAGGATGATGGTTACGCCCTGATCGCTGGCAACGGCGACAGCATTTTCAAACGCCTGATGACGGTGATGAACCGCCAGGACCTCGCCACCGATCCAGCCCTGGCAGACAACGCCGGCCGCGTGGCACGCGTGCAGGAAATTGACGCCGCAATTGGGCAATGGACGGCGGGATTGACGGTGGAGGAAGTGCTGGCAGCGCTGGAATCCGCCGAAGTACCCGCAGGAAAAATCTACACCGTGGCCGACATCGCCGCCGACCCGCACTACGCCGCGCGCGGCATGCTGCAAAAAGTGCGCATGGACGACGGCACCGACCTGGCCGTGCCGGGCTTTGTGCCCAAGCTCTCAGCCACCCCTGGCAGCCAGAGGCGTAATGCGCCTGCGCTCGGCCAGGATACTGATGCGGTGCTGCGTGAGGTCGGGTTGACGGAGGTGCAGATCAGTGCGCTGAGGGAACGCGGTGTTGTGGGGTAAGAGATCGAGCGCTACGTTGACAAACTGCCCAAGAGCAAATCAGCTCAGCGACTCAATCAGATCCACATACTGCTGCATCGCATCATCCTGCGACGTGCCCTTGAGGTTGTTCCAGGCATCCCACTTGGCGCGGGCGACCATGTCACCGAAGCCGGGCTTTTTCTCGGCGTTGTCGCCGATGCTGCCCTGCTTGTAGAGCGCGTAAATCTTCAGCAGCGTGGCGTTGTCAGGTCGCTCGCTGAGGTTTTTCGAATCGGCCATGGCTTTGTCGAAGGCGGCTTTCAGGTCTGACATGTGGAATCTCCGTTTTTAGAAGTGGGTCACCAATGAGGCGGCTTGGGGTAACTGCCCGGTATCTTAGCGAGGCCGTTGCTTGCAAAATAGGGAACTTACCCCATCCGGGGTAAGTTCGCATCAGTTTCGCATCGGGAGTGCTCATGGTTACACGCGTTACCGCTCAGGCCGCAGGCCGCAAAGTGGCAAAAAACGTCCAGAAGAACGTCAAGCGGGCCGTCTCGGGAACCCTGGGCATTTCAGGGGAACGCATGAGCAAGGTCGACACGGCCTGGCTGCGCATGGACAACGATGCCAACCTCATGATGATTGTGGGCGTATGGCAACTGGCGCCGGGTGTGAAGCACGCTGCAGTGTGCGAACGCATTGAAAACAGCCTCCTCAAGTACGACCGCTTCAAGCAGCGCGTGATGGAAGATGCCGTCGGCGCGACCTGGGTGATGGACCGCAACTTCGACCTGGCCAACCACGTCGTGCCCGAGAAGTTGCCCAAATCGGCGAACCAGGAACAGGCCCTGCAGGACCGTGTGGCCGTGCTGGCCACCCAGCGGCTGGACCCAAAACGTCCGCTGTGGCAAATCCATTTGATCGAGGATTACACCGGGCCCGACGGCGTCAAGGGAAGCGCCATGATCGTGCGCATCCACCATTGCATCGCGGACGGCATTGCCCTGATCTCGGTGACCATGTCGCTGGTCGACGGCGGCACGCCGCCGCCGGAGCGGCGCAAAAAGGCGGCCGCGGCTGCCGGGACGGAAGACTGGATCGCCGACACCCTGCTCAAGCCTTTTACCGACATCACCGTCAAGGCACTGGGCGCCGTGGGCGAAGGCGCAGCGCGTTCGCTGGGCATGCTCGGGGATCCCAAAAAAGGCGTGGAAGACGGCATGCATGGCTCCATGGACATGGCCAGGGTGCTGATGCAGGTGCTCAAGGATGGCGCCGCGTTGGCCCTGATGCCCGACGACTCGAAAACCCGCCTCAAGGGCAAGCCCGGCGGCGCCAAAAAAGTAGCCTGGTGCCAGCCGATTCCGCTGGACGAGGTCAAGGCGGTTGGCAAGGCACTCAACTGCTCGATCAACGACGTGTTGCTCAGCTGCGTGGCCGGGGCATTGGGTGAGTATTTGAAATCATTCGGCGACGATGTGGCGGGTCAGGAAATTCGCGCCATGGTGCCGGTCAACCTGCGCCCCATGGACCAGGCGCACAAGCTGGGCAACCGCTTCGGCCTGGTGCCGCTGGTGCTGCCCATTGGCGTAGACAACCCCATCGAGCGCGTGTACGAAGTGCGCCGGCGCATGGCCGCGCTCAAGGGCAGCTACCAGCCGCTGCTGGCCTTCAGCCTGCTGGCAGTGGCGGGCTTGTTGATCAAGCCCGCGCAGGACGTGATGCTCAACCTCTTCGCCAAGAAGACCACGGCGGTCATGACCAACGTGCCGGGCCCGCGCGAAAAGCTCAAGTTTTGCGGATCCACGCTGGAGCAAAGCCTGTTCTGGGTGCCGCAGTCGGGCGATGTGGGCCTGGGCGTGTCCATCCTGAGCTATGGCGGCGGCGTGCAGTTTGGCGTGATCACCGACAGCACGCTGTGCCCGGAACCGCAGCGCATCATCGACGAGTTCGTGCCGGAATTCGCCAAGCTGTCCATCGTGACGCTGATGCTCCCCTGGGGAGAGTGAATAACACACCCCTGTTGAAGCTCACTTCGTGTAGCTTCCTCTCCCCTTGCAGGGGACAGGCGCCTTGCGGCCGGCGAAGCCGGACCGCGGCCCCCGCTTGAAGGGGCCAAGGCGTTCATGCCATACCGCTATGAAATTGATAGCTGTCGGCCAAGGCACCACATTGGCTAGAGGCCGAAAATTCTTAAAGATCTGAGGCCGTAGATGTCATGCCGCAAAGCGACGCGACGCAATCGCCAGCAGGCCATCAAAAATCAGGCTGTCCACCAGCTCAAACTTCACAGACATGCTGGGCGCCATCTTCCAGCCGGCGCCGCCGGTCATGATGCATTCAGGTGTCTCACCGCAGTGGCGGGCGACGTTTTCCACCATGCGGTGTATCGCACCGGCAATGGCGAAAGTGCCGCCGCTGGTCAGCGCATCGCTGGTATTGGTGGGAAAGTCACGCACCTCGCCGGTGGGCACGTGCAGGCCCGCCGTGCCGGACTCGAGCGCGCGCAGCATGATGCCGTGGCCTGGAAGAATGAAGCCGCCCAGGAATTTTCCGGAAGCGTCGATCGCCTCGACCGTGACGGCAGTCCCCACCATGACGACCACGCAAGGCTTGTTGATGCCGCGCGCCAGCAGCCGGTGACGCGCACCGATGATGGCCACCCATCGGTCTGCGCCAAGCCTTGCCGGGTGGTCATAGCCGTTGGTGACGCCGGCCTCCTGCGGGCTGGAAACCACCCAGTGCGGCGCTACGTCCCAGAGCTCCATCTGTTCAGCCACGCGCCGCTTGATGGCGTCGCCGGCGACGATGCAGCCGAGGATGCGCGAAGGCGGCTGCATGCCGCCCCACTCTTCTTCGGCCAGCTTGTCGATGTTTTCCAGAAACACCGCGCCCTGCGCCAGCAACTTGGCCCCGGGCACAGGGGACTCGTACTGGGCCCATTTCAGGCGGGTGTTACCCACGTCAAGCGCTAGAAAGGTCATTTGGCGGATTATGAACAGGTTTGACGCGCACCTGCACGCGCAGGCCTACAGGTTTTCCAGTAGACACGGCAAGGAGCGCTCAGATCAGCCCGAACCAGCACGCACGCTGGATGGCGGCCAGCTTGTTGTCGACTTTGAGCTTGGTCATGGCATTGGAGAGGTGAAAGTTCACCGTGCGTTCGCTGCAGGCCAGCAACTCGCCGGTTTCGCGTGCCGTCATCCCCTGGAAGGCCAGGCTCAGGCATTCGAGTTCGCGCGGGCTCAGCGGGCTGCGCGCTTCGGCCAGCGCACGCTTGAGCAGCGGCCAGATGTTGAGGGCGGACCAGGCCAGCAAAGCGGCCTCGCTGCGGTCATGCCACTGGCGCGGGCTGAAGAGGTAGCATTCAAAGGCCCGCCCCACAGTCAATGGAAAGGCAATCCGCACCACACTCTGGTAACCGTGGGCCAGCCACAGCCGGCGCCAGCGGCTCAGGTTTTCGAACGCGGACTTTGAAATATCCTGCCAGGCCACCAGGGGCGCATCGGAATCCCGCCAGGGGGCGCCGAAGTCCCGGCTTTCGGCCAGCGCCTCGGCGGCCTCGAGCAGGCGCGGCGGATGGATGGCCAGCACCAGGCGGTCTTCCTGCCCTCCGAACGGATCAGGGCCGAGCACCATGAGCGCCTCGACAGAAAACTCGCGCAGGGCGCACAGCCAGTCGCTGATGACGCCGTCCAGGCTGACGCTGTCAAAGTTGGCAGGTAGCAGCATTAGCTTGACGAAAGAAGAACCAGGACAATACAGTCAAATGTCATATGCATCATCAGTCAAGTTCCCGGTTGTGCTGGAGAAGTTCTTAAAGTGAGGAGCGCCCGCTTTCACGCGTGGCTTGCGCGGCGCCCCCTGCTTCAGTGGCTGCGCGAGGAATTGATCCTTGCGCCCCTGGAGCCCATTTTGCATCCATCGCCGCGGCGCCTGTGGTGGCTGGGCCTTTCTTTTTTTTCGGGCAACGCATTGTTTGCCTGGATCTGGTCGGTCTGGCTGCCGCAACCCTATGAAAACCTGCCGTTGCGCGTCGTGGCCAGCGTGCTGGGCTACAGCCTGATGACCAAACGCGTCAACCACGATCCCGCAAGCCGGTTGGCGCAGAGGGTGTTTGGCGTGGTGTTCTGGCTCGAACTGCCGGTCCTTTTCAGCTGGATGTACCTGTGCAACGGCGGCAATACCGTGTGGCTGGCCACCCTGGCTGCCATGGTGCTGATTTACTACCACGTCACCGACTGGCGCCTGGCCACCCTGGGCACCATCACCGGGGGGGCGCTGGCCTGGATCATGTTCCTGTATGTGGGGCCGGCGGTTCCCGCGCTGTCCGAAGAGCAGCGCACCGTACACGCGGTGGTTTTTGCATTTGCCTGGTCGATCGCGCTGGTGCTCAACCTTTCTTCGGCCAACCTGCGGCGTGAACAGCTTTCCAGCACGCTCACCACCATCGGCATCATGGCGCATGAACTGCGCACGCCGCTGTCGACAGCGGCCCTGCTGGGCGATGCCATCCAGCTCGAAGTGCAACGTCAGCCCGACAACCCACGGGCATTGCAGCTGGACAAACTGGCACTGCGCCTTCATGCGCTGGTCCGGAACATGAACCACCAGATCGACACGCAAATCGCAAATGCCAAGCTGCTGCAACTGCCCCGTCATACCGAACAGGTCATGGCAGGCAGATTGGTCCAGGATGTCGTGGCAGCGTATCCCTACCAGTCGAGCCGCCAGCGCGAATGCGTACGGGTGCTTGTTCATGAAGATTTCACCTTCCGTTCTTCCGCCACGCAGTTTTCCCAGGTGCTCGACAACCTGATCAAGAACGCACTGCATTCCCTGATGGCGGCCGACTCGAAATACCCGCACGGCGCGCTGCGCATCGAGGTTGGCCGGGCACAGGCTCGTGGCCGCATTATGGTTGCCGATGAGGGCATGGGAATAGACGCCGCCCTGGTGCCGCAAATTTTCAAGCCGTTCTTCTCGAGCAACCGTGGCACGGGACACGGCCTGGGCCTGGCCTTTTGCCAGCAAGTGGTACAAAGCGCAGGTGGCACCATTCATGTGAAATCGGAGTTTGCCGTGGGAGCCGCATTTACCATTGAGCTGCCGATTGCGGCCTGATAGCCTTGCTCATGACTGCTTTTGACAACCCGCGCTAGACTGACAACATGTCCTTTGCACTCTACCGCCGTCCCGGAGGCGTGGTTTTCCTGGATGACGACCCCGATTACCTCGAAATGCTCGCGGAAGTCATGCCGCTGGATTGGTATGTGCGCCTGTTCCTGCGCCCGGTTGCATGCATAGACCTGCTGCTGCAGGAGCCTGCGCGCTGGGAGGCGGATGCCTGGCGCCAGCAGGAGATCATCAACCGCTGGCGCGAGGGAGCGGCCCTGATCCCGCAACTGCTTCAATACTGGCGTGAAGACGGCGCGACGCGCTTTGCGCTGACCCAGGTCTGTGTGGTCGACTATTCCATGCCGGCCATGAGCGGGCTGCGGGTGTTGAGCGAGCTCACCGGCTGGTCGGGCTCGCGGGTTTTGCTGACTGGCCGGGCCGACGAGCAACTCGCTGTCTCGGCCTTCAACCGCGGCCTGATCGAGCAATTCATACCCAAGCAATCCCCGGAAATCCGGCTGCGCCTGACTGACGCCGTGCAAGCGCTGCTGCGGCAGCCCGACCCCCGACACCAGCAGACCTGGCGGGCGACGCTGTCCCGCGCGCAGCATACGCTGTTGTGCGACCCATCCGTCGCGCAGGAACTGGAAAACCTGGCACTGCGGCAAGGCTGGATCGAGCATGTGGTGATCGGTGCGCCCTTTGGCGTGCTGGCCCTTGACCGTAAAGGCAGCGTCAGCTGGCTGCAGCTGGAACCTGCCGGGAACCTGCCAGAGCTTGCCGAAATGGCGGCATCGCAAGGTTGGGATGCCGCGACCGTACAGGACGTGGCGGCAGGCAGGAAACTCATCGACCTGGAACTGCAGCTGGCGCTGGGCGCCGGCCACAAGCCCCAGCCGCGCCAGGCATTCGCCATTGCGTCCGGGCCAGCCGCGCTCCATGCGGCGCTTTTTACCGTCGGCGAGCCTTTTAACCCCGGCTTCATGAGCAGCCACGAGCGATTTATTGCCACCTCGGGTGAAAGGCACCTGCAGGACTGACGGCAGCATCAAGCCTCCTGGCCGGCCCGCGCGCGCCGGGCAATCGGCCAGTCCCACGGTTTCACGATAGGCGCAATCTCGCGTGCGACCGCCTCCACGTGGTCCAGTTCCGAGTCCATCAGGCCGGCGTTGAGGGTCAAGCGCATCATGGCGCGCTTGCTGCTGGTGGCAGGCGCGCAGAACATCGACGAAAACACGTTGCGCTCCTCCAGCCGGTCCCGAAGCACCATGGTGTCGCACTCCAGCCCGACCTCCAGCGCGATGATCTGCTGGCTCCCCTGATGGATGGGATAGCCCAACTCGGTCAAGGCAGACCGCAGCCGGCGCGTGTGGGCATGAAGCCGCATGCGTGCGTCGTCGCTGTCGCGGATCACCTCCAGCGTGGCCGCAAGGCCGGCGATCTCATGCGGCAACAGGCTGGAGCTGAAAATGTTGGGAAAACTTGAACAGAGGATGTAATAACGCATGTGCGCCGGCGCGGTAAAAAACCCGGCCCTGCCCGCGAAAGCCTTGGCCAGGCTCGCGGTGATGAAGTGCACGCGGCTGGTGAGACCCAACTCGGCGCACAGCCCGGCCCCTTCGGGGCCGTGGGTGCCCAATGAATGTGATTCGTCCACCAGGATCATGCAGCCGTGCTGCTCGGCCACATCGACAATTTCGCCCAAAGGGCAGATGGCGCCCGTGGTGCTATAGACGGAATCAACGACCACGATGCCTGGTCCGTTTTTGGCGATCATCCTGGCGAGGTGAACCGGATCGTTGTGGCGAAAGGCAAAGGCTGGAGCGCGCGCTGCATGGGCCCCTTCCCAAAGCGATGCATGGGCCAGCGTATCGAGGTACACGGGCGTCTCGGCATCGGCAATCGCCTGCAGCAGGCCGACATTGGCGGCGTAGCCGGATTGGCAAATGAACCCGTCGTCCTTGCCGACCCAGGAGGCCAGAGCCAGCTCCAGCGCATGCGTGGGATGCTGGTTCAGGTGAAAAACCCCGGACTGCACGACAAACTCTTGTTCCTTGCGCAAGGCTTCCACCTGGGCACGGACAATGTGCGGATGACCCGTTACGCTGAGGTAATCGTTCCCGTCCAGACGGATGGCGTTGGAGTCGGGCGTTTTGCCGTGGAGCATGAACTTCCCGCCCCACTGCTGGTTCCAGCGCGGCGTGAAGTCCCGGGAGATGCGCTGGCACAGCCGTGTCCCCAGGGCGGGGTTGGGAAAATACGCAGTATCAGGAGAAAGTTTGCGTTCGAGTACTTGCATGAGGGGGCTCCGTTTAAAAAGGGGAACCCCATTGAAAGCGCTCAAACAAATTGATACTTCTCACCCCCTGTCAGAATTAACAGGGGGTACATCAATACACCAAATTCGCGACCTCATGGTGTGAACTATTCACCTCATTTTGATGAAGTCCAACCGCCATTTGCTTACAAATTCAAGTTACCAAAAGTAGATGCGACGGGCCAAACGCGGGTTGCCGTCATCTCAACCCTGCTTCCAGGGTAATCCCCGAAAACGCCATCCCCCCTTGCGGCCGCGCTGCCCCTGCTCGTCAGCATCGCCTTCGAAACCTTCGAGGATGTTGTAAGCCTCGACGCCCAGCTCGGTAGCACGTTTGGCCGCCGCGACCGAGCGCACGCCGCTGCGGCACAACAGTACGGCCTTCTTGCCGGCAGGCACTGCAGCCTTCAGACCTTCGTCAAACCCCGCATTGATCGCCATGCCTGGCCATTGCTTCCACGCAAGGGGTATTGCGCCGGGCACGTAACCTACCCACTCACGTTCAGCGTCGGTGCGGACATCCACCAGCACTGCCTCGCCTGACTGCATCCATTCAAAAGCCAGTGGTGCAGAAACGTCGCCGGCATAACCCGAAGCAGGCTGGACACCCGCCGGTGCTGAAGTGTTTGGAGAGGTGTTTTTTTTCATGGTGAGACTCCCGGTTCAGGTATTGATCAACAGCGATCTCAGGCCCCCCGCATGCATGGCAGACCCGGAGTGCGCAGATCAAGTTTATCCCCCGGAGGCGCCCCGCACGCGGGTGAGGCCATAGGCAGCAGAGGCCTTCGCGCATGGCCAGGCATGCACAATCACCTATCAATGAACTGCAGGAGACCGGGATGCCCCGCAATGCCGACACACCTTTACAAATAAAACCGCCTGGCAAGGCACGCGCCAAGATTCTTGCCAAAGCTGCAGCCGCCTGGCAACCGTCACCGACCAGGCCCGGGAAATTTTCTCTCGCCAGCCTCGACCCGGCCGCCAAACCGTTTTCAACAGGAGACAAGGCGCGCGACAAAGCGGCGGTCGAAGCGCTGGCGGCAGATATCGACGAACTGCAAAACCTTTTTTACGCGGACAAGCGCTACAAGCTCCTCGTGGTTCTCCAGGGCACCGACACATCCGGCAAGGACGGAACAATGCGCGGCGTTTTCGGACGGATCAGCCCACTGGGGGTACGAACCGTCAGCTGGAAGGCACCGACGGAAGACGAACGTGCGCATGACTATCTGTGGCGAATCCACCAGCAGATGCCTGGCACGGGGGAAGTCGTGATTTTCAACCGCAGCCACTACGAAGACGTGCTGGTGCCGCCTGTCAACGGATGGATCACAGCCGCACAAACGGCACAGCGATTCCGGCAGATCAATGACTTTGAACGCATGCTGTCGGAAACCGGCACCGTGATCCTCAAGTTCATGCTGCACATCAGTTCTGACGAGCAGCGGCAGCGGCTGCAGGAGCGGCTGGACGATCCCGCCAAACACTGGAAATTCAGTGAGGGCGATCTGGAGGTTCGCAAGCAGTGGCCGCAGTACCAGAAGGCCTACGCCGAGTTGCTTCGCGCTACGAGCACGCCTTGGGCACCCTGGACCGTCGTGCCCTCCGACTCCAAGACGCACCGCAATTTGATGATTGCAACCCTTGTCCGGGCCAGGCTTCTGGCGCTGAAGCTGCGGTTTCCACCGGGCGATCCCGCGCTGAAAAAGTTCAAAGTCGCCTGATTCCACGAAAGCGGATTCCTGAACACGGCGCAAAACAGTTTCACCCTGAGAAGAGCTAATGAACCTTTGGCGTTGGTGGAAACCCTCTTTGTAAGCTTTGGGCAAGGCGGAATGATGAGTGTTCTTATCTTTTTCAAACAAAGGAGACAGTCATGACCGAGAGCAAAAGCCCCCGCAGGCGCGGCCTTCTAAAAGGTGCTGCGGTTGCAGCCGGCGCCCTGTCCGCCCCCATGGTTGCCATGGCGCAGACAACGTCCTTTCGTTTTCAGAGCACCTGGCCGGCAAAGGACATCTTCCATGAATACGCCAACGACTTCGCGAAGAAGGTCAATGACATGGCCGGCGGCCGCCTGAAAATTGAAGTGCTGCCTTCGGGCGCCGTGGTGCCGGCGTTCCAGTTGCTCGAAGCCGTGAACAAAGGTACGCTGGACGGCGGCCATGGTGTGGTGGCCTACCACTATGGCAAGAATTCGGCGCTGGCCCTGTGGGGTTCGGGCCCGGCTTACGGCATGAACGCCAACATGGTGCTGTCCTGGCATGAGTACGGCGGCGGCAAAGCCCTGCTGGAAGAAATCTACAAGTCCATCAACATGGACGTCGTTTCCTTCCTGTACGGCCCAATGCAGGTGCAGCCGCTGGGCTGGTTCAAGAAGCCGATCGCCGGCGTTGCGCAGCTAAAGGGCCTCAAGTACCGTACGGTCGGTCTGGCCGTCGATGTATTTAACGAGCTGGGCGCCGCCGTCAATCCGTTGCCGGGTGGCGAAATCGTCCCCGCGCTTGACCGGGGCCTGATCGATGCGGCCGAGTTCAACAATGCCTCCTCCGACCGCGTGCTGGGCTTTCCTGACGTGGCCAAAAACTGCATGCTTCAGAGCTTCCACCAGTCGGGCGAACAGTTCGAGATCCTGTTCAACAAGACCAAGTACAACGCCCTGCCGGCCGAACTCAAGTCCATCATCACCTACGGTGTGCAGGCCGCCAGCGCCGACATGAGCTGGAAGGCGATCGACCGCAATTCCAGCGACTATGTTGAACTGAAGAAAGCGAAGGTCAACTTCTACAAGACGCCGGACGCCATCCTGAAGGCCCAACTGGATGCGTGGGACAAGGTCATCGGCAAGAAGGCCGGCGAAAACCCGCTGTTCAAGAAGGTGCTGGATTCGCAGCGCGCTTTCGCGGAACGCGCTGTCGCCTGGGACAACGACTACAACACCAACTTCCGCATGGCGTACGACCGCTACTTCGGCAAGGGCGCCAAGAAAGCCTGATGGCGGCTTGACGGGCTGGGGCGGCTGCCTGAACGGGACGGCCGCCCTTTTCTTTGGATTTGGGGATACATAACATGCAAAAACTCTTGCTGGCGGTAGACCGGCTGTCCACCTGGATAGGGCAGTTGTTCGCCTGGTCGATCGTCGTGCTGACGCTGGCCATTTCCTGGGAAGTCTTCTCGCGCTATGTGCTGGGAAAACCGCACGGCTGGATGCTGGACGCACAGATCATGATGTACGGCATCCTGTTCATGATGGCCGGCGGCTACACACTGTCCAAGAATGGCCACGTGCGTGGCGATGTGCTCTACGGATTTTTCCGCCCACGCACACAGGCTTCGGTGGACCTGGCCTTGTACATCCTGTTTTTCCTGCCGGGCGTGGTCGCGCTGACCTGGGCCGGCTGGAATTACTTCACCGATTCGCTGGCCATCCGCGAGCAGACTTTCAATGCGGATCCGATTCCGCTGTATCCCTTCAAGTTCTTCATTCCTTTCGCCGGCCTCATCCTGCTGATGCAGGGGCTGGTGGAAATCGCCCGCTGCGTGATCTGCATCCGCCAGGGCTTCTGGCCTTCCCGGGGGGAGGACGTCGAGGAAGTGGACGTGGACAAACTCAAGGCGATGGTCAACGTCAGGGATGAAGACATCCAGGCGCTCGACAAGTACGTCGCCAGAGAAGGAGCCCCCCAATGAAAATCCGCAAGGAACTCTGGTTCGGCTTCAGCCTGATGGCGCTGATCGTTGTGGCCGCCATTTACATGCTCTTCGCCGTGCCGGTCATCGAGCGCGGGCACATTGGCCTGCTGATGCTTTCGCTGGTGGTCGTGGCCATCATGCTGGGATTTCCCACCGCCTTCACGCTGATGGGAATGGGCATGATCTTCACGTGGCTGGCCTACGAGCGCAACACCACACACACACTGGACCTGATGGTGCAGGCCGCGTTCAAGACCATGAGCAACGACGTGCTCATCTCGATTCCGCTGTTCGTCTTCATGGGCTATCTTGTGGAGCGTGCCAACCTGATCGAAAAGCTGTTCCGCAGCCTGCACCTTGCGATGTCGCGCTTGCCCGGAGCGCTGGCCGTGGCCACGTTGGTGACCTGTGCCATCTTCGCGACGGCGACCGGCATCGTGGGCGCCGTCGTGACACTGATGGGTCTGCTGGCTCTGCCGGCCATGCTGCGCGCGGGTTACAGCGTGCAGATGTCGGCCGGCGCCATCACGGCCGGCGGTTGCCTGGGCATCCTGATCCCGCCTTCGGTGCTGCTGATCGTCTATGGCGCAACCGCAGGCGTTTCCGTCGTGCAGCTGTATGCCGGTGCATTCTTCCCTGGCCTGATGCTGGCAGGACTGTACATCCTTTACGTGATCATCATCGCCAAGCTCCGGCCTTCGATGGCGCCGCCGCTGTCGCCGCAAGACCGTTATGTGCCCTTGCCGCCGATGTCCGAGAAAATCGCGCCCACACATGCCAGCCTGGCGCTCCCCACGCTACTCAGGGCGTTAAAAG
>NZ_JBFUBD010000011.1:0-49059 GCF_056405935.1 Polaromonas sp. P1_E3 | reverse complement strand
TCACGGTGGTGGTGCCGACCTTGCGCTGGATCTGCCGCAATTCGAACTGCATTTCCTCGCGCAGCTTGGCGTCGAGGTTGGACAGCGGCTCGTCCAGCAGCAACACCGGCGGCGAGATGACCAGGGCGCGGGCCAGTGCCACGCGCTGGCGCTGGCCTCCCGAGAGCTCACGCGGGTAGCGGTCCGCATGCGCCTCAAGGTGCACCAGGGCCAGCGCGGCCTTCACGCGCTCGGCGCGCTCTTCCTTGGGCACACGGCGCATCTCCAGGCCGAAACTCACGTTGTCGTACACGCTCATGTGGGGAAACAGCGCATAGCTCTGGAACACGATGCCCAGGCCCCGCGAATTGGGTTTGGCGTGGGTGATGTCGCGGCCGTCCAGCGTGACCTGGCCAGCGGTCACTTCGCAAAAGCCCGCGATCATTTGCAAGGTGGTGGTCTTGCCGCAGCCCGAGGGGCCGAGCAGCGAGACAAATTCCCCTTTTTCCACCGACAGGTTCATGTCGGCCACGGCGCGTGTGGCGCCATAAGACTTGTTCACATTCGCCAGAGTCAAAAAAGACATGGGGAGCACCTCTGCAACAAGGGGAATGGCCAGCGCCGCAACATGCAAACGATGTGCAAGACGATGACACCCTGATGACTTCATGCTAGGGCATCATCTGAAAAATCGTCAATAGGTTATTCCGTATAGAGATATCTTTTTTTAATTTATTCCGCTTAATGGAATTTATATACACTCCGTCGAGTATGAATTCCGCCAAAGGAGAGACTGTGAAAGACGACGAGAATAGCTCCAGCAGCGTGCAACGCGCTTTTTCCATCATCCGGGCGCTGGCCGCTACGCAGGCCAGAGGCGGTCGCATCACGCACATCGCCAAGGCCACGGGTCTGACGCAGGCCACCACACACCGCATCCTGCAAAGCCTGGTCGCCGAGCGGGTGGTGGAGCAGGAAAGCGGCTCCAAGCTGTACCGCCTGAGCATTGATTTTTTTGCGCTGGCCGCGCAGGCTGGCAACACCATGGACCTGCGCAGCCTGTGCCGGCCCTCCATGCTGCGCCTGTGTGCCAGCCTGGGCGACACCATCTTTTTGCTGGTGCGCAGCGGTTTTGACGCTGTGTGCCTGGACCGCAGCGAAGGCCCGTTTCCCATCCGCTCTTTCACGGGGGACATCGGCGGGCGCGTGGCGCTGGGCATGGGCCAGGGCAGCCTGGCCATCCTGGCCTTCCTGCCCGAGACAGAGCGTGAAGAAGTCATCCGCTACAACCTGCCGCGCGTGCGCGAGTTCGGCGTGTACGACGAGGTCTACCTGCGCACCGAGATCGAACGCGTGCGCGAGCTCGGCTATGCGGGACGCAACACCAATTTGCTCGACGGCATGGCCGGCGTCGGAGTGCCGGTGCTGGACCGCGAAGGCCGCGCCGTCGCCGCGCTCAGCGTGGGCACMATCTCGTCACGCCTGAGCCCTGACCGCCTGCCTACGGTGGTGGAGCTGCTCAAGCGCGAAGCCACGGCCATCAGCGCGCAGATCAACCCGTTTGACAGCACGCTGCGGCGGCCGGCGCAGAGTCTGGCGCCGGCTGACAACACCTGAGACACTCTCACAGCGGCAATTTTCCCAGACCTGAAAGAGAGCGCTCATGGATAACGAACTCGCCAAGAAACAACGCGCAGGCTTTTCGGTCAAAGAGCGCGCCGTTGCAAAACTGGGGATCGCAGCAGGCGCTTTTTGCCTGGCCTGGATGGAATGGCTCACCCCTTCCGTCCCGCCTTTTACCGGCAAATGGGCCTGGACAAAAATCTGGGCTTTCGAGGCGATGGGACCACATGGAATTGTCGGCATATGGATGGCCCTGGGAGCGCTGCTGCTGGCATTCGGTCTTGTGCAGCTATGGCATTCGGGCAAGAACGTCGACTAAAAGCACGCGGCAATCACGGCATAGAAGTCGCCTGCTCGCGCAGCCAGCCGCGCAACTGCACCAACGGCCGCCAACTGGTTTTCTGTGAAGGCCAGACCAGGTAGTAGGCAAAATCCGAACTCAGCGACAGATCAAACGGCACGGCCAGCGTGCCGTCCGCAATGTCATCGGCGACCAGGAAGCGCGGCAGCACCGCCAGGCCCAGACCTGCTTTAACGGCCTGCGCGATCATGGAAAAGAGTTCATATTTAGGGCCGGTGCCTGCGCCCTGTGCATCGTCAATGCCGGCCAGCTGGAACCAGTCGCGCCAGGCATGCGGGCGAGTGCTCTGGTGAATAAGCGTGAACTTCAGGACATCGGCCGGACGGCGCAGCTGGCGCTTTTTCATGAGCAGCGGGCTGCACACCACCACGCTGTCTTCGCCCATCAGGTAGTCGGACTCGGTGCCGGGCCAGTCGGGCCGGCCGTAGTGAATCGCGGCGTCCAGTCCCGTCAATGAAAAATCAAAGGGCTGCAGGCGCGTGGCCAGGTTCAACGTCACATGCGGATGCGCCTTCAAAAACGACGGCATGCGCGGGATCAGCCACTTGGTGGCAAAGGTGGGCACCACGCCCAGCTCCAGCGTGCCGCCCTCGCCTTTGGACGACACCAGGTCCAGCATGGCGGCCTCCAGCGAATCCAGCGCCGGGCCGACGCGCGCGAGCAGCGAGCGGCCGGCGTCGGTGAGTTCCAGCTGGCGGGGCAGGCGGCGGAACAGGCTCACGTCCAGCTCCTGCTCCAGCCCCAGGATCTGGTGGCTGACGGCGCTCTGGCTCACCGAGAGGTCTTGCGCCGCCAGGGTGAAGCTGCCGCGGTGGGCGGCCGCTTCAAAAGCCAGCAAGGCCTGGGTGGAGGGGATTTTCCGTCGCATCGCATGAATATATCTCATGCATGCATCGAAATTGATCCTTTGCCTCAGCTACCGTAATTGCCGAAAATCCGACCTTCAATCGAACAAAAATACCCTTCAAATGACCCACCTCCAGAAGCTTCTCGCCGTTGTACTGTCGTCCGAAGCCGTCAAAACAATCCATGAGCAGATGTACGTTCATCCCGGACTGCAGCAAGCCGCTTCCAGCACGGTGACACGCGCGGAACTGGCCCAGGCGCTCAATATGGCCTTGTTCCACGACCTGGTGCAACGCGTGCCGGACGGGCAGGACTACATCGCCAGCGACGTGGTGGGCCAGCAACGCAAGGTGGTGTTCGACCACGGCGCGCTGCGCACGGTGCGCTGGCCTAGCGGTGCATTGCCGGCCGGCGAAGCGGCCTTCACGCGTGTGCTGCGCCCGCTGGGTTTTGAATTGCAGGGCACTTACCCGCTGCCGCGCCTCAAGATGACCGGACGTGCCTACAGCCACCGTGATTTCCCCGAAGACATCGCGCAGTTCTTCGTTTCCGAGCTGCACCCCGAGCAGTTCTCCGCGTCCTTCCAGTCCGCCGTCACACGCGTGCTGGCCAGCTCGCGGGACCCGCTGGGGCCACAGGACGTCGCCGACCTGGAGCAACTGACGCGCGACGGCGTGCTGCCCTTGGCGCAGGCGCTGCGCCTGCTGCCGCAACTGCTGCAGTGTTTTGACCGCCAGCACGGCGTGTTCACCATGGATGATTACGAATTGCTGCTGGCCGAGTCTGCCGAGATGGCCTGGATTTCCACCGAAGGCAATGCCTTCAACCACGCGACCGACCGCGTGGCCGACGTCGATGCGGTGGCCGAACGCCAGCGTGCGCTGGGCCGGCCCATCAAGGACAAGGTCGAGGTCTCGGCGAGCGGCCGCGTGCGGCAAACCGCCTTTCGCGCCGCCAGTGTGCAGCGCGACTTCATCACCGCCGAAGGCCGCGTCTCGCGCGAGGTGTCCGGCTCGTTCTACGAATTCATCACGCGCGATGAAGTGCAAACAGCCGGCGCGGCCAACGACCCGGTGCAGCCGCGGCTGGACCTGGCCTTTGACGCCGGCAATGCCACCGGCATCTTCGGCATGACATCCGCCCGCGCATGACGGACGCGCGCGGGGCACTGCGCCCGCTGTATGCGCGGGCCAGCGGCTCGCCGATACGTGCCATGCTGGCGTTGGCCGGCCGCGAGGGCATGATTTCATTGGCCGGCGGGCATCCTGACCCGGCGCTGTTGCCGGCTGACTGGCTGCGCGAGTCGCTGCAGGAAGTGGCCGGCCAGCTGCAGGGGCGTAGCCTGCAGTACGGCGCCACCGAAGGACTTCCCGTACTGCGCGAAGCCAGCGCGGCCCTGCTGCAACAGCGCGGCCTCAAGGCGGAGGTCGGGGACGTGCTGATCACCACCGGATCGCAGCAGGCCATCGACCTGCTCGCGCGCGTGCTGGTTGAGCCCGGCGAGGGCGTGGCGCTGGAATCCTTCAACTACCCGGCCGCGCTGCAGGCCTTCCGTTTCGCGGGCGCGCGCCTCGTCGAAGTGCCGACCGACGCGCAAGGCATGGATATCGACCAGCTCGAAGCCATCCTGCAGGCCGACCGACCGCGCGTGCTGTACGTCGTGCCCAATTTCGCGAACCCGACCGGCGCCGTGATGCCGCTGGCGCGCCGGCTGCGCTTGCTGGAATTGGCCGCGCAGTACGGCGTCACGCTGATCGAGGACGACCCCTACGGCGAACTCTGGTTTGATGAAGTACCGCCGCCTTCGCTCGCGCAGTTAAACCGGCAGGCGGGCTCGCCCGCGCAGGTCGCGTATATGACCAGCTACTCCAAGGTGGTCGCCCCAGCCTTGCGCCTGGGTGTGCTGCTGGCGCCGGCGGAGATCGCGCGCGGGGTGGTGCTGGCCAAGCAGGCGGCCGACGTGCACAGCGGTTCGCTGGAGCAGCTGACGCTGGCGGCCATGCTCGCCTCCGGGCGCCTGGCACCCCACCTGGCGGACCTGCGCCCGGCTTACGCCGCCAAAGGCAGGACGCTGGACCAGGCCTTGCGCGCGCAATGCGGCGGCCTGCTTGAATTTGACACCCCGCGAGGCGGCATGTTCATATGGGCAAAGCTCAGCGCTGCCCTGCCCTTGCTGCCCACGCAGGCCTGGGTGGACTTCGGCCTTGAACACCAGGTGCTGGTAGTGCCGGGCGCCGCCTTCAGCATCAGCAACAGCGCGCAACCCTGGTTGCGCCTGAGTTTTGCCAACCCCACGCCGGACGCGCTGCGGCAAGGCGCTGAACGCCTGGGCCGCGGCCTGCGCGAGCTCGACACCCAACACTGATTTCAAGACACACCACGAAAGGACTTCATCATGAGTCACGCCAACGACGTTTTATCCCTCTTCAAGGCCCTGGGCCTCAGCGCCGACCTGGCCAGCAAAGCACCTGCGGCCATCACGGTGGCCACACCCATCGACGGCAGCCAGCTGGCCCGTGTAGCCGTGCACAGCACGGCCGAGGTCGACGGCGCGCTCAACGTCGCACAACAGCGTTTCCTCGAGTGGCGCAACGTGCCCGCGCCCAAGCGCGGCGAACTGGTGCGCGCCTTTGGTGAAA
The DNA here is from genome assembly GCF_056405935.1 of Polaromonas sp. P1_E3. Lineage (NCBI taxonomy): Bacteria > Pseudomonadati > Pseudomonadota > Betaproteobacteria > Burkholderiales > Comamonadaceae > Polaromonas > Polaromonas sp. P1_E3. The sequence continues at coordinate 43,611 of NZ_JBFUBD010000011.1, read as the reverse complement.
CGGTACGCCGCCACAAGGCCGGACTGGGCCAGCTGATCTCGCTGGAGACCGGGAAAATTTTGCAGGAAGGCCTGGGCGAGGTGCAGGAGGTCATCGACATCTGCGAGTTCGCGGTCGGCCTGTCGCGCCAGCTCTACGGCCTGACGATCGCCAGCGAACGTCCCGACCACAAGCTGCTGGAAACCTGGCATCCGGTAGGTGTGGTTGGCATCATCTCGGCCTTCAACTTCCCGATGGCGGTGTTCGCCTGGAACGCCGCGCTGGCGCTGGTCTGCGGAAACACGCTGGCCTGGAAGCCGTCGGAAAAAACGCCGCTGTCGGCCATTGCGCTGAACGGACTGCTGCTGCAAACGGCGAAAGACCTGGGCCTGGCTACTGAAGGCCTGAGCGAGCTGCTGATCGGCGAGCGCGCCACCGGCGAGGCGCTGGTCAAGCACCCGCATGTGAAATTGATCAGCGCCACTGGTTCCACCGCCATGGGCAAGAATGTGGCGATTGCCTGCGCCGGCCTTTTCAAACGCTCGCTGCTGGAGCTGGGCGGCAACAACGCCGCCATCGTCTGTCCTTCGGCCAACCTGGAGCTGGTGGTGCGCGGCGCAACCTTTGCTGCCGCCGGCACTGCGGGCCAACGCTGCACCAGCCTGCGCCGCCTGATCGTTCACCGCTCGATTTACCCGGAGCTGGTCAAACGCCTGGTGACCGTCTTTGAACGCCTGCCCATCGGCAATCCGCTGAAGGACGGCACGCTGGTCGGCCCGTTGATCGATGGCCGCGCGTTTGAGGCCATGCAGGCCGCCCTGGGCGAGGCGAAGAAGCTGGACGCCACCGTGCATTTCGGTGACCGCCAGCCGGGTGACGGCACGGCCCACTATGTGCGCCCCGCCATCGTGGAGCTGAAAGAACAGGCCGGCCCCATGCTGCACGAGACCTTTGCGCCGATTTTGTACGTGGTGCCTTATGACAACTTTGTCGAAGCCATTGCGCTGAACAACGCTGTGGCGCACGGCCTGTCGTCGGCCGTCTTCACACAGGACCTGCGCGAGGCAGAGCAGTTCACTTCGGCGCGCGGTTCAGATTGCGGCATTGCCAACGTCAACATCGGCACCAGCGGTGCCGAGATCGGCGGTGCTTTCGGTGGCGAGAAAGAAACGGGCGGCGGACGTGAATCGGGATCCGACGCGTGGAAGGCTTATATGCGCCGGGCGACGAATACCGTCAACTACGGATCCAGCTTGCCATTGGCGCAGGGCATACGATTCGATATTTAAGCCACAGAGGAGGCGGAGCGAAACCGCCGGCCTGCTTCGCAGTCGCCCTTCGGGCGCAGACTTCAGACTGCGCTGAAGTCTGGCCGGCGCTTTTCCATAAAAGCCGAGAACGCTTCGCGCGCAGCGGGCTCGCCCAGCATGCGCCCGAAGCTGGCACCTTCTTCGGCCATGCGCTCGGCCACCACGGTGGCGTTACCTTTTTTCATGAGGCGCTTGGTTTCCATTAACGCGCTCAGCGGCTTGGCCACCAGTTTTTGCGCCTGCCGCTGTGCCAGCGCATTGGCTTCGGCGGGTGGCACGATGCGGTTGATGAGGCCGATCTCCAGTGCTGTTTCGGCCGTGAAAGGCTCGCCCAGCAACAGTGCTTCGGCGGCACGCGGATAACCCATGAGCTGCGGCACCAGGAAACTGGAGGCAGCCTCAGGGCACAGGCCGAGATTGACAAAAGGCATTGAGAACGCGGCGTTGTCGCCGGCGTAGACCAGATCGCAGTGCAGCAGCAGCGTGGTACCTATGCCCACGGCGGGGCCACATACGGCAGCAACCAGCGGCTTGGGAAAGCTGCTGATACCGCGCAGAAAACGGAACACCGGGGAATCGGGCGTTGAAGGCGGCTTGTTCAGGAAATCGCCGATATCGTTGCCGGCGGAAAAAATGGTTTCATGTCCCTGGATCACCACCACGCGCACAGCCCCGTCGTGGTGGGCCGACTCCAGCGCATCGGCCATCGCGCCATACATCGCAGAGGTAATGGAATTTTTCTTGTCCAGGCGGTTCAGCGTGATGGTCATCACACCCGCGTCGATGTGGCTCAGGATTTCGGGAATAGGGGCTGAAGTGTTCATGGTGTTTTCCGTTGAGAGGCCAAGTGTAGGGGCCCTGGAAGCCGTTCTCATTCTTTGTAATAGACGATCTGCGTGCTCGTGGCCAGCAGCACGCCGGTTTCGCTCCACAGCTGCGCGGTCTGGTCGAAGAAACCGTTGCGAAAAGCCTGCGCCTTTGCCTGCCCCAGCAAGAACCCCTCGCCGCATTCCGCGAGCTGCCTGCTGTCCGCATGAAAGTAGGTCGTGATTGAAACAGTGCCGGCCGGCACGCGCGTGGCACGGCGCAGCCAGACGCGCGGATAGAACACGTCTGACATGGCGGCCAATGCCGGAAAATCGAGTGGGCGCGGCGGGTCGTCTCGCACCCACAGCTGCGTAAGGCTTTCCGTGCCACTGCCGTCCCAGACCTGCGGAATCACGCCGCGCACCGGCCGCATGTCGTAGCGGTTCGTCCATGCGGATGTTGAGAACCGCAGCCTGCCTGAGGCCTCAGCCAGCGTGACTGCGGGCATGGGTGTGTCGTTGGCACTCCAGGTCTCGCGGCGCGCCGCCGTGACGGCTGTGGCGGTCATTACGGCGCCGCCGGCATCGCCGTCCTGCGACAGCTCCACCGCCCAGTGCTGGGTGGAACGGTTGGTGCGGGCCGGCCTCGCCGTGACGGTGAAAGGCCCTTCTGCCATGGCCGCTGCGTAGTTCACCGTCAGCGCTACCGGCTCGCCCAGCAGGGCGGGGTGCAGCAGGATGGCGCGCAGGGCCGTGGCCGCTGTAGTGCCGCCGAAGGGCCCCACCATATTCCAGTACGCCGGACTGCTGTGGCCCAGCCAGGTGTCAGGCCTGCCGGCGCCGGCGGGTTCGAGCCTGAGCGCGTCGTCAAAAGAATGCGTGCTTGTCATGTTGGCGGTGTGATGCAGCTTTACGCTTCAGGCCGGGGAGTTGGCGGCGCCGGCCATACCTTCAATGATCCGCTGGGCGCGCGGCCACAAGGTCTGGTTGAACTGCTCCCGAAAGAAACCGAAGTGCCCGATGCGGCTGACCTGTATATCTGCCGGTGCTATGCGTTCAAAGCTGCGCGGCGCATTGCTGTACAGGTTGATGAGGTTTTGCGTGCCGCGCCAGGTCATCAGCTCGTCGTCTGTCATGGACAGCGCGGTCACCGGAAAACTGACCCGCCCATAACTCAGCCGTGCGCTTTCACCCTCGGCCCCCACGCTGTAGTGCGGATCCAGACACCACTTGCGCCACTGCAGCATCACGCCGGCCGGCAGGTCGCCCACTTTTTTGAGCCTGCGCCCCGGGAAATAACCGCAAAGGCGCGTAGCCAATGGCACCAGCACATACCAGAAATACAAAATCAGGCGCCTGAGCTGCGGCGCATTGTCGCGCCAGTAGCCGCTTCCTGCCGCGATGCTGACGAGCCCATCGATCTTGTCCTGATTTTTCAGGAAACCCGGCAGCTGCGCACCGAGGCTGTGACCCAGCAGGTATAGCGGTGCATCGGGCAAGGCCGCCTTGGCGGCATCTACCACCGCCTCATAGTCGGCGGCCCAGTCGAGCAGATCGGCCTTGAAACCGCGCAGGCTGCCGCTAGCGGTGCCGGGCAGGGATTCTCCTGAACCCCGGTAGTCAAATGTGGTGACGCGAAAGCCCTGACCGGAAAGCCATTGTGCAAACGGCGCGTAATAGTCCTGCCGCACACCCATGGCGCCGCCAATGACCACGCTGGCGCGCGCGGGCTTTGAAGGCGCATACACACGGGCGGCAAGTTGCGCCGTTCCTGAACTGAGGATCTGCATCTGCATCACATGCTCCTGGAAGTGGCTGAATTGGAATACGGCACGCGCATCAGGCGTGAAGGTGTTGCACCAGCTGCGGCCAGAAACTGGCGCGAAGCCTGTCGCGAAAGTACCCGAAGTGGCCGATATGCCTGACGCCCAGGTTTTCCGGCTCCAGGGTCAGGCATTGCACTGGCTCCCGCCGTGCACCGAACAAGGCCACGAACCGGTCTGCCGACCACTGGGAAAAGACCTCGTCGTCGCTGGAGTTGAAGTAGGTGATCGGCGTCTGCACGCGCTCAAAACGTTCACGCTGGTGGGCATCACGCGCCAGGTAGTCGGGATGGCGGCACCAGCGCGTCCATTGCCGCATCACACCGGCGGGAATGTTGCCGACCTTGCGCAGTCTTTGACCCGGGAAATAGCCGAACAGCGGCACCAGCAAGGGCCCCCAGATCTGCGTGGCGGCAAACAGGCCCCATCGCGGCACGGCCCTGCGCAGGCGGGGCCAGTAACCGCTGCCGCTGGCAACCAGGATGGCACGCTGGAAGAGGTGTGTGGTTTCAGAACTGGCAAACAACTGCCCGCCCAGGCTGTGGCCCAGGTAATACAACGGAAGGTCCGGTACGCGTTGCCGCAGGAACCGTGCAGCGGCGCTCACGTCCTGCTGGCCCCAGGTATCGAAGGTGGCAACAGTGGATGCCACGCGCTCACCGCCGGAGGCAAAAGTGCCGCGGTAGTCGAGCGTCAGAACGGTAAAGCCTTGCGCGGCCAGCCAGCGGGCGAAGGGCTCGTAATGTTGCTGGGGCGTGGCCATCGCACCGGCCAGCAGTACGCCGCCGCGGGCCTCGCCTCCCGCGGGATCCGCTGCAAACACCGTCGCTGCCAGCGCCCAGGAGTCCTGGGTCAGAACCGTGATTCGCTCCATCTTCTGTCTCCAGTCAGGAAAAGCCCAGTCTGCCCCGCAGCTGCCATAACCGCTGCCGCAAGCGCGACAGCGGGGCCGCCGCCGACGGCCTTACACGCGTTCGAAAATACCCGCAGCGCCCTGACCCATACCTACGCACATGGTCACCATGCCGTACTTGAGCTGGTGGCGATGCAGCGCATGGATCACGGTCGCGGCGCGGATCGCACCGGTCGCGCCCAGGGGATGGCCCAGCGCGATGGCGCCCCCCATGCGGTTGACCTTGGAGGCATCGAGCTTGAGCGTGTTGATCACCGCCAGCGACTGTGCGGCGAAGGCTTCGTTCAATTCAAACCAGTCGATGTCTTCCTGCTTGAGGCCGGCGTAGCGCAGAGCTGCCGGAATGGCTTCGATCGGACCGATCCCCATGATTTCGGGCGGCACGCCCTTGGCGGCGTAGCTGACAAAGCGGGCGAGCGGCTTCAGGCCGAAGTCCTTGACGGCCTTTTCGCTGGCCAATACCAGCGCACCCGCACCATCGGAGGTCTGCGAGCTGTTGCCGGCGGTGACCGAGCCGCGCGCGGCAAACACCGTCTTGAGTTTGGCCAAGCCTTCCAGCGAGGTATCAGGCCGTGGGCCTTCATCCAGGCTCACGGTGCGCGTCTTGGCGACGACTTCGCCGGTTTCCAGGTTGGCGGTGCGGTCGGTCACCTCAACCGGCGTGATCTCGTTACTGAACTCGCCGGCCTGCTGCGCCTTGATGGCCTTGAGGTGCGACTCGAGCGCGAACTGGTCCTGCGCCTCGCGCGAAACCTTCCACTGCTGTGCCACCTTCTCGGCCGTCAGGCCCATGCCGTAGGCGATGCCGACGTTCTCGTCGTTCATGAACATATTGGGCGACAGCGAGGGCGAGTTGCCCGACATGGGCACCATGCTCATGCTTTCGGTGCCGGCGGCAATCATCACGTCGGCTTCGCCCACGCGGATGCGGTCGGCCGCCATCTGGATGGCCGACAAGCCGGAAGCGCAGAAACGGTTGACCGTGATGCCGCCCACACTGGTGGGCAGGCCGGCCAGCACCGCGCCGATGCGCGCCACGTTCAGGCCTTGCGGGCCTTCGGGGATTGCGCAGCCGCAGATGATGTCTTCAATCGCCTTCGGGTCAAGCGACGGCACTTGCGCCAACGCGGCCTGCAGCGCCTTGACCAGCAGGTCATCGGGCCGCATGTTGCGGAAATAGCCGCGGCCCGAGCGCCCGATGGGCGTGCGAGTGGCGGCGACGATGTAGGCGTCCTGGACTTGTTTGGCCATGATGGTTTCCTTGAAATTTCTCGGTTAACTTTTCCGTGGGCCGGCGGGAATCCAGGCCCAGACAAATTCGCATTCGACCGGGTTGACGCCGGCTTCATCGGTCACAGTGACCGGCACGGTGACTTCACCCTTGTCGCTGGCTTGCATGGCCGCGCGCTGCTCGTCGCTCAGCGTGGCCACCGCGCGCAGGGCGCCGGTGGCGCGCTTCCTGAACGACATCTTCAGTTCCTTGGCCAGCGGGATGCAGTCGTCGCGCACGTTCATGCCCACCACCATGCCGGTGGCGGTTTCCGCCACCAGGTTCATGGCCGAGGCATGCACGCCGCCGATGTGGTTCTGCACCTTCTTCTCGTTCCTGATGCCGATCTCGACCCGGCCCGTGCCCATCTCAATAAAGTCCAGGCCAGCGGTGCCGGTAAATGGCACGGCGCGACGCAGCACCACGCTGCGGAACCAGCCGCGCGCAAAGGCTGGCACCTCATCGAGCCGCTGCAGCTGCCGCGCCAGGCGGTTGGGCTTGTGGTCGCTCATATCTTTCTCCCAACCAGCAAACGCCGCGGAACCGGCTTTGCCGGGCCGCAGGCGTTGCCCCCTGCAAGGGGGAAAGGCGCTACACGCAGTGAGTGTCCGATGGGGGTGTTCATCAATTGCGAACAGGTTTTCCGGTGCTCATCATTCCCATAATTCGCTCTTGCGTTTTTGGGTGCTCGAGCAATGAACAGAACGCCTTGCGCTCCAGCGTCATCAAATACTCCTCGGTCACCAGCGTGCCGGCATCAACATCACCGCCGCACACCACGCCGGCGATCAGGCTGGCGATGTGGAAGTCGTGCGCGCTGATGAAGCCGCCGTCGCGCATGTTGACCAGCTGGCCCTTGATGGTGGCCAGGCCGCTGCGGCCCACCACCGGGAACTGGCGTTTGTGCGGCGCGCGGTAGCCCGAGTTGAACAGCGCGCGCGCTTCATTGAGCGCCACGAACAGCAGCTCATCCTTGTTCGGCACGATTACGTCGCTGTCGAGCAGATAGCCGATCTTGCGGCTTTCAATCGCGCTGGTGCCGACCTTGGCCATGGCCGCGGCAGTGAAGCCTTCGGTCAGGAAAGGCAGGATGTCCTTGTTGGTCGAGGTAGAGGCGTTCTCCGCGGCACGGCGGGCAATGTAAGCCAGGCCACCGGCGCCGGGCACCAGGCCCACACCGACTTCGACGAGGCCGATGTAGCTTTCCATCGCGGCCACGCGTTTGGCCGAATACACTGCCATTTCGCAACCGCCGCCCAGCGCCAGGCCGCGAATGGCCGACACCACGGGCACGGCTGCGTAACGCAGCTTGAGCATCACGTTCTGCAATTCGGCCTCAGCGCCTTCAATCGCCTTGGCGCCGCCCATCATGAAGGCGGGCAGCATGGCCTGCAAGTCGGCGCCGGCCGAGAACATCTCGTCGTTGGACCAGATGACCATGCCCTTGTAGCTTTTCTCCGCCAGATCCACACCCATCGCGAGGCCTTCGGCCACGTCAGGGCTGATGGCGTGCATCTTGGTCTTGATGCTGGCGATCAACACGTCGCCCACTTCACCATTGACGCCGTCCAGCGTCCAGAGGCGGATCGCGTCATCTTCATGCAGGGTCGTGCCGGCGGTTTCAAAGGCGGGCGCTTTTGAACCCAGCACATCTTCGGGGAAGAACTGGCGCTCATACACGGGCAGCTTGCGGCGCGGGATGAATTTTTTGGCTGAGGCGCTCCACGAGCCTTCGGCCGTGTGCACGCCACCGGCCTCGGCCACAGGGCCCTTGAACACCCACTCAGGCAGCGGCGCTTTGGACAGCGCCTTGCCGGCATCAATGTCTTCCTGGATCCAGGTGGCGACCTGCTTCCAGCCGGCCTGCTGCCACAGCTCGAAGGGACCCTGTTTGGAACCAAAGCCCCAGCGCATGGCGAAGTCGATGTCGCGTGCGGTTTCGGCAATGCTTTCCAGGTGCACGGCGGCGTAATGAAACTGGTCGCGCAGGATGGCCCAGAGGAAACGCGCTTCGGCGCCCTCGGCTTCACGCAAGAGCTTGAGGCGTTCGCCCGCGGTCTTCTTCAGCATGCGGCCGACGACCTCATTGGCCTTGGCGCCGGCGGGCACGTATTCCATGCTTTCCGGATCCAGGCGCAGGATGTCGCGGCCCTGCTTCTTGTAAAAACCGGCGCCGGTCTTCTGGCCCAGGCTTTTGGATTCAAGCAGTTTGGCCAGCACGGGCGGCGTGCCATACACATCGGAGAACGGGTCTTCGACTTTTCCGCTGCCGGCGGGGCCCAGGTTGTCTTGCAGCGTCTTGATGACGTGGGCCATGGTGTCCAGGCCCACCACGTCGGCGGTGCGGAAGGTGCCCGAACTCGCACGGCCCAGCTTCTTGCCGGTGAGGTCGTCGACCACGTCATAGGTCAGACCAAAAGTTTCGGCTTCCTTGATGGTGGCCAGCATGCTGGCAATGCCCACGCGGTTGGCGATGAAGTTGGGTGTGTCGTGCGCGCGGATCACGCCTTTCCCCAGCGCGCTGGTGACAAACGCCTCCAGGTCGTCGAGCACCTTGGGTTCGGTGGTCGGCGTGTTGATCAGCTCGACCAGCGTCATGTAGCGCGGCGGGTTGAAGAAGTGGATGCCGCAAAAGCGCGGCTTGATGGATTCGGGCAGCGCCTCGCTCAGCTTGGTGATCGACAGGCCGGAGGTATTGCTGGCCACGATGGCGCCTTCAGCAATGAAGGGCGCGATCTTGTGGTACAGGTCGGTCTTCCAGTCCATGCGCTCRGCAATCGCCTCGATGATGAGGTCGCACTCCTTGAGCAGCTCCATGTTCTCTTCGTAATTGGCCTGCTGGATCAGCGCCGCATCTTCAGGCACGCCCAGCGGGGCCGGCTTGAGTTTTTTCAGGCCTTCGACCGCTTTGATGACGATGCCGTTCTTCGGGCCGTCCTTGGCCGCGAGGTCAAACAGCACCACAGGCACCTTGACGTTGACCAGATGGGCGGCGATCTGCGCGCCCATGACACCGGCGCCGAGGACGGCGACTTTCTTGACTTGGAATCGGGACATGGTTAAGACCTGGTTGAGGGAATCTGGTTGAAAAATTCGAGCACGGCGCTCCAGTAGCGCTGTGGCTCGTCGCGCATGCCGTGGGTGTGGGCGGCGCGTTCAAGGATCAGGCGCTGGATGCGTTCAGGACGTGAAGCAGCCTGCTGCAATGCATCGCCGAAAGGCACCGGCGTCCAGCGGTCGCCCTGGCTGTGTATCAGCAGCACGTCCACGTCGCGCATGTTGGCAAGGTGGTGTACGGGCCGCAGGCGCAACTCGCCTTGCGGGTTAATGCGCCGGCTGATGTTGAGCACGGCATGGGCAAAAGGATAAGCTTTCCAGAAATCGGGCAGCGAGGGCGCGCAAGCTTCAGCCACCACCTTGTCGTAAGGAAAATCCGCTTCATCAATCGCGCTCAGCGTATTGATCGCGCCGAAAGACGCCGTCAGCGCATGCACCGGCAGCCCGGCAAAAGCGCCACGCGCCCAGCAGCCCACCGATATCACGTCACCGGGGTAATCGAAATTGGTCGACGGGCTTTCGCCGAAACCGTTGAAGTCGAAAGCCACCACATGAAAGCCTGCGTCCAGCAGCGCCTGGGCATGGCCGTGGCGCAGCCAGAACCCCTTGCATGAAAAACCCATGGGATGGGCGCACACCACCACACCGCGCGGGGCCAGCGGCGTGCGCGCGACGATGGCCTCAAGCTGGCTGGTGCTGCGGCTGGCTATCTGCACCCTTTCCCAGCCTTCTTGCGGCACACTGGCCGGCCAGCGCCAGGGTTTCATGAAGCGGCCGAAAAACGGCTTCTTGAGCAGGTGGTGGCCCCACCAGCGGCGCGCGGCCGGCGCAGTGCTGCCACCGCCGCCAAAAGGCAATGACCGCAAACGGGAAATTGCTTCACCCATGGCGAGTCCTCACTTTCAGCATGCTCATTGCACACGCACCCAGGTCTGGGTGCGGCCAAAAGGCCCGATGGAGCCACGCACTTCCATCTTCTTGCCACCCTCAATGGGCGTCATCTTGAGGGAATAGCTCTTGCCGTTCTCGGGGTCGAGAATCTTGCCGCCTTCCCAGACGTCGCTGTCGGGCGACTTCTTGGCACCGCGAATGATTTCAAGTCCCAACCGCGACTTGTCCTTGCGGTCGTCCGTGCATTCGGTGCAGATGTCGTCGGGTTTGACACCGGGGGACAGACGCTTTTCGACCTTGCCGTTCAGCACGCCGCCCGCCTCCACGATGCGGACCTCGACTTTGGGGTCACCGGTTTTTTCGTCAAAGCCACGCCACAAGCCCACGGGCGTATTCTGGGCAAGCGCAGGGATGGCAACAAGACTCAAGGCCAGGACCAGCAATTTGCGTTTCATGGTGTCTCCCGTTGATCTGTACAAAAGGCTCAGGCTAACGCTTCGTCGGTTTCCATCAGCGCCTTGCTGCCGGCGCGCGCCGTGCGCATCAGCGTGGCGGTCTCGGGGAACAGCTTGGCGAAGTAAAAACGTGCGGTCTGCAACTTGGCCACATAGAACTTGTCCGTGTTGCCGGCAGCGATTTCGCGCAGCGCGGTTTGCGCCATCAAGGCCCAGAAGTAGCCAAACACCAGGTGGCCGGCCACGCGCAGGTAGTCCACTGCAGCAGCGCCCACTTCGTCGGGGTTCTGGAAGCCCTTGAAGCCTAGTTCTGTAGTGAACTTGGTCATCTGGTCGGCGAGGTAAGCCAGTGGGTTGATGAACTCGGCCATCTTCTCATTGACACCTTCTTCGGCGATCAGCGCACCGATCACCTTGCCGAATTTCTTCAGCGTGGCGCCGTTGTTGCCCAGCACCTTGCGACCCAGCAAGTCGAGCGACTGGATGGTGTTGGTGCCTTCGTAAATCATGTTGATGCGGTTGTCGCGCACAAACTGCTCCATGCCCCACTCTTTGATGAAGCCGTGGCCGCCGAAGACCTGCATGCAGGCGTTGGTCGAAATGTGGCCGTTGTCGGTCAGGAAGGCTTTGACGATGGGTGTGAGCAAGGCGACGATTTCACCGGAATCCTTGCGCACCTTTTCGTCGGGGTGGTGCAGTTCCTTGTCGAGCAACAGCGTGCAATAAATCGCCAGTGCACGGCCGCCTTCAGCATAGGCCTTGGCCGTGAGCAGCATCTTGCGCACGTCGGGGTGCACGATGATCGGGTCGGCCGGCTTGTCTTTGGCCTTGACGCCAGACAGCGAGCGCATCTGAATCCGGTCCTTGGCATAGGCCAGCGCATTCTGGAAGGCTACTTCGGTCAGGCCCAGCGACTGGTTGCCCACGCCCAGGCGTGCGGCATTCATCATCACGAACATCGCAGCCAAGCCTTTGTTGGGAGCACCCACCATGGTGCCGACAGCATCTTCGAGCACCATCTGCGCGGTAGCGTTGCCGTGGATGCCCATCTTGTGCTCCAGGCCGCCGCAGTAAATGCCGTTGCGCGAACCGAGGGCGCCGTCTTTGCCGATGTTGAACTTGGGCACGGCGAACAGGCTGATGCCCTTGCTACCCTGCGGCGCATCAGGCAACCGGGCCAGCACCAGGTGCACGATGTTGGCGGCCATGTCGTGTTCACCAGCGCTGATGAATATCTTGTTGCCGGTCAGGCGGTAGGTGCCGTCGGGTTGCGGCTCGGCCTTGGTGCGCAAGAGGCCCAGGTCGGTGCCGCAATGCGGTTCGGTCAGGCACATGGTGCCGGTCCATTCGCCGCTGGTGAGCTTGGGCAGGTAGAGTTTTTTCTGGTCGTCGGTGCCATGCGCATGCAGGGCTTCATAGGCGCCGTGCGAGAGGCCCGGGTACATGGTCCAGGCCTGGTTGGCCGAGTTGAGCATTTCGTAGAGGCACTGGTTCAGCACAAACGGCAGGCCCTGCCCACCATATTCAGGGTCGCAGCTCAGCGCAGCCCAGCCACCTTCGACGTACTGCGCGTAAGCTTCCTTGAACCCTTTGGGCGGCGTGACTTCATGCGTGGTCTTGTCGAGCTTGCAGCCTTCTTCGTCACCGCTGATGTTCAGCGGAAAGGTTACTTCGGCAGCGAACTTGCCGGCCTCTTCAAGCACGGCGTTGATGGTCTCGACGTCAACCTCCGCATGCTTGGGAATGGCCTTGAATTCGTCGGTGACCTTGAGCACTTCGTGCATGACGAATTGCATGTCGCGCAAGGGCGGGCTGTACTGGGGCATGGTGGATTCCTTTTGCTTAAACTGGTTTGGAAGGGGACGCCTTGCCGGAAGCTTTCTTCGGCAAGGTGGAAAGGGAGGCATCGCTGCCGTAGCGCGCCAGGATGTTGGCAAAACCGGTATTGGCGCGGTCAATGGAACCGGGCGTCTTCAGGAAACGGGCTTCGTAGTGCAGAGCGAGAATGAGGCCGTGGATTTCAAAAGCCATCTGGTGTTCGTCCGCATCGGGAAGCAGGTGCCCAGCCTCCTTGGCCTGCACCACAGCGCGGTACATGGCCGCGAGCCAGGTGCGCACCGAGCCTGCCAGCGCATCGCGCACCGGGCCGGGCCTGTCGTCAAACTCCACCGCTCCGCTGATGTAAAGGCAGCCCGAATCAATTTCGATGGAGGTGCGGTTCATCCAGTTATGGAACAGCGCCGCCAGGCGCGGCAGGCCGCGCGGCTGCTGCAAGGCAGGGAAGAAGACTTCTTCTTCAAAGCGCACGTGGTATTCGCGGATGACGGAAATCTGCAGTTCTTCACGTGAGCCGAAATGGGCGAACACGCCCGACTTGCTCATGCGCATGACTTCGGCCAGCGCGCCAATGCTCAGACCTTCCAGCCCGATCTGCGTCGCCAGGCCCAGCGCGGCATCCACGATGGCAGCCTTGGTCTGCTGGCCTTTTTGCTGGCTTTTGGCCACGGCGCTGCCCGTTGCCGGGGCGCGGGAGGCTTTAGCGGGGAGTTCTGTGATGGCCATGGGTGCTACAAAATAAAACGAACGGTCGTTCTATTTTGCAACACTTTGATGACCATCGGCAAGCAGGGGTTGTTTGGCCCCCACGTATAGAGACCCAGTTCTAACGTTGAATAGGGTAAACCCCCCGTTCAGACTCACTTCCTGCCCCGAGAACCGGCCGCCCTGCGGCCCGGCAAGGCCAGTTCCGCGGCTCAAGCTGGCCTTGGCTCAGGTCGCTTCGCATCGCTCTGCATGCCATGCGCTATCAAATTAGTAGCTACTTGCGCACGTTCCGCATGGGCTGGAGGTCGATTTGATGCACAAATCCGGCCAGCCCCATTTTCACGGCTGTTGCCGGGTTGAAAAATGCCAGCGGGCAGCCCGCGGGGACTGGCTTTGCCAGACCGCAGGCGCCGCTCTCTTGGATTACTTCTTGAACGCCACCACCGTCTGGTGTTGCTCGCCCAGGCCTTCGATGCCCAGGGAGATTTTGTCGCCCTTCTTCAGGTACACAGGCGGTTTCATGCCCAAGCCCACGCCCGGCGGGGTGCCGGTGGTGATGACATCGCCGGGCTCCAGCGTCATGAACTGGCTCACGTAGCTGACGATCCTGGCGACGCTGAAGATCATGGTCTTGGTGTTGCCTTTTTGAACGCGCTTGCCGTTCACTTCCAGCCACAGGCCCAGCTTCTGCGGGTTGGGCACTTCGTCGCGTGTAACGAGCCAGGGACCCAGCGGGCCGAAAGTGTCGCAGCCTTTGCCCTTGTCCCAGGTGCCGCCACGCTCGATCTGGAACTCGCGTTCGCTCACGTCGTTGATGGTGCAGTAGCCGGCCACGTAGTCCAGCGCTTCTTTTTGCGAGACGTAGCGGGCGGTCTTGCCGATGATCACGCCAAGCTCGACTTCCCAGTCGGTCTTGACCGAACCTTTGGGCAGCATGATGGGATCGTTCGGGCCCTGGATGCAACTGGTGGCCTTCATGAAGACCACCGGCTCGGCGGGAATCGGCAAACCGGATTCGGCCGCATGGTCGGCGTAGTTCAGGCCAATGGCGATGAACTTGGGCACGCCCGTAACGGGACTGCCGTAACGCGGCGAGCCCTTGACCAGCGGCAGTTTGTCGGTCTTGAGCTTGCGCAGTTTGGCAATGGCTGCATCGCCCAGCTGGTCAGGGCCAATGTCCTTGATGACGGCGCTCAGGTCGCGCAGCTTGCCGTCGGCATCGATGAGGCCCGGCTTTTCCTTGCCGGGGTTGCCATAGCGAACGAGTTTCATGGTTTTTCCTTTTGGTTAATGATGGGCAATTAGTAAGTAGAGCGGCCGCCCGACAGGTCGAAAACCGCGCCGGTGGAAAACGAACAATCTTCGGTGCAGAGCCAGCTGACCATGGCTGCCACCTCATCGGGCGTACCGAAGCGGCCCATGGGGATTTTCGAGAGCATGAACTGGATGTGTTCCGGCGTCATCTGGTCGAAGATCGGCGTTTTCACCGCGGCCGGCGTCACGCAGTTGACGCGTACACCGGTGTCAGCCAGTTCCTTGCCCAGCGATTTGGTCAGCGCGATCACCGCCGCCTTGCTGGCGCTGTAGGCGCTGGCATTCGGGTTGCCATCCTTGCCGGCCACCGAGGCAATATTGACGATGCGGCCATAGTTGCGTGCTCGCATGTGCGGCACGACTTCGCGGCAGCAAAAAAAGAGGCCGTTAAGGTTGACCTGCTGCACCAGCATCCACTGCTCGGGTGGGTAATCCCAGAGCTTGACGTTGGGGCCGGTGATACCGGCTGAATTCACCAGTGCGTCAATGGCCGGGTTGTGTGCCACGGTTTGTTTGACCGCCTCCACCACGCTGACATGGCTGGCCACATCAACGGCCACCGTATGCACGCCCACACCCAGTGCACCCCGGGCCGCGGCCAGCGCCTCGGGGTTGATGTCCCACAGGGTGACTGTGCCGCCCGAAGCCAGCATGCGCTGTGCAATGGCAAAACCCAGCCCGACCGCGCCGCCGGTGATCACCGCATGGCGCCCCCGCAGGTCCAGCTGGTTCATATGGTGATGCCACCATCGACGTTGTAGGCCTGGCCGGTCACAAACGCCGCTTCGTCGCTGGCAAGAAAGACCACCAGCGGCGCAATTTCATGCGCCTGCGCCAGCCGGCCCAGCGGCTGGCGTGCGATGAAGGCCTTGCGGGCCGCCACGGGATCCTCATTGGCATTGATGCGGTCCTGCAGCGAAGGCGTGTCCACGGTACCGGGGCAAATCGCATTGCAGCGCACGCTGTCGCCCACAAAGTCGGCCGCGACGCTTTTGGTGAGGCCAATCACGGCTGCCTTGGTGGTGCCATAGACAAAGCGGTTAGGCAGCCCCTTGATGCTGCTGCAGACGCTGGCCATATTGACAATACTGCCGCCCTTTTTGGCCTGCATGCCGGGCAACACTGCCTGGATCATCCAGAACTGGGCGCGCACATTCAGGTTGAAGGCGAACTCAAGATCGGCATCGGTGGCTTGCAGGGCAGTACCACCATGCACAAAGCCGGCGCAGTTAAACAGGATGTCCAGGGGGGGCAGGCCGCCTACCAGCTTCTGGATTGCCGCCTTGTCCAGCACGTCCAGCGGCAATGCCGTGATGTTGGCAATTCCTTTGTAGCTTTCCAGCAGCTCAGGTTTCAGGTCGGTCGCCCACACCTGTGCACCTTCAGCCGCCATCGCCAGCGCGGTGGCATGGCCGATGCCCTGCCCGGCTGCGGTGACCAGTGCCTTCTTTCCTTTTAATCTCATGCGTTCTCCTTGGTAATCGGCGGCTAATTGCCGGTAATTGATGAAGGCGGCGTTACCGACCTGACGGCATCCGCCGGATCCCCTCGGCCTACGGGGTGGACCATCAGCTTTACAGGGTTTTGCCGGATGCTCGCGCAGCAGTTTCATGGGATTATTAATTGGCCTTACCACTTGTCCAATTCTGGCTTACCCTTAATTTCCCCCGTTTTCACCTTTGACTGTCCCACCGCATGCCACTGCAAACCGTTGAGCCGAAACGCCTTTACCGTCAGATCGCTGAGCAGCTTCGTTCGTTGATCATGACGGGGGAGTTTCCTGTGGGYTCGCGGCTTCCGGCCGAAAGGGACCTGGCCAAACAGCTGGGAGTGAGCCGTCCCTCCGTGCGGGAAGCCCTGATTGCCATGGAAGTCGAGGGTTGGGTGGAAGTGCGCACCGGTTCCGGCATTTATGTGCTGGACAGGAACATGCCGACCGCCCTGGATGGCGATGCGCGGCCGCAGATTGCCGCCGATGAATGGGGCCCGCTGGAGCTCATACGCGCGCGCCGTGTCGTGGAAGGCGAAACCGCCGCCATGGCCGCGGCCCAATCCAGCGGCAGGAACATTGCACTCATGGCCGAAGCGATTGAATCCATGAAACATGACGCTGATCGCGGCGTCATGCCGCTGGATGGCGACCGTGCCTTTCATACCGCCATTGTGGAAGCCTGCGACAACGTGGTGCTGATCGAAACCGTCCAGAACTTCTGGGATTCCCGCCGCGGGCCGCTTTTCGAGCGGCTGGGCGGCTATTTCGAAACCGTCCAGTCCTGGCGCGCCGCCATCGTTGAGCATGAGGCGATCCTGGCCGCCATCCGCAACCATGACACGGCCGGAGCCCGCCTGGCGATGCACCAGCACATGGACAACTCACATACCCGCTTCAGCGTGAGCTGGACGGAGGCGCAGGAATTGAAGGAACCCGGCGAGCAGGCGGCTGCCCCGGGGTGAGAGCAAGACGGCATGCGATTGGCGCGCCTGCCGGGATTTCAAAGCCAGCCAACCACCCCTAGAGGAGACATCATGAATGCACTGACGAAAAAACGATTTGCTATTAAAACAATAGCTGCTTGCGCTTTACTGGCGGGCACCATGGGCTTTTCCGGCATTGCGTCGGCACAAGCCAAGCTGAAATGGGCGCACGTTTACGAGACCTCCGAGGCCTACCACAAGTGGTCAGTCTGGGCAGCCGACGAGATCAAGAAGCGCACCAGCGCCCGCTATGAGATCCAGGTGTTCCCGGCGTCCACGCTCGGCAAGGAGAGCGACATCAACCAGGGCCTGCAGCTGGGCACCGTCGACATCATCATTTCCGGCGCCTCGTTCGCAGCCCGCAGCTTCCCGCGCATTGGCGTGGCCTACTACCCCTACACCTTCCGCGACCCGGAGCACCTGCTGAAATACGCGAAGAGCGACGTCTTCAAGGAACTGACCGACGGCTACAAGCAGAAAACCGGTGTCCAGACCGTGGCCGTTACCTATTACGGCGCGCGCCACTCTACCAGCAACAAGCCCTTCAAGACCTGTGAGGAAATGAAGGGCCTGAAGATGCGTGTGCCCGACGTGCCGGCTTACATGGCCCTGCCGCGCGCCTGCGGCGCCAACCCGACGCCCATCGCTTTTGCCGAGGTCTACCTGGCACTGCAAAACGGCACGGTTGATGCACAGGAAAATCCGCTGCCCACCATCGAAGCCAAGAAGTTCTATGAAGTCCAGAAGAACATCATCCTGACCGGTCACATCCTCGATTCGCTGGTCACGCAGATTGGCCCCCACGTCTGGACCAAGCTCAGCGACGCCGACAAAAAAGTTTTTACCGACGTGATGCAGGAAGCGGCCGCCAAAGCCACAGCCGACATCCAGAAACGTGAAGCCGAGCTGGTGGACGAGTTCAAGAAAAAAGGCATCAACATGATTACGGTCAACAAGGACGAGTTCCGCGACCACATCGTCAAGGCCGTGGACATGGCCTCGATGGGCTACGACCGGAAGGACTGGGACCGCATCCAGGCCATCAAGTAAGTCCTTGCCCCCGCCGGGGCCAGCACTTCCCGCCCTTTCCTCCATCGGAGGAAAGGGCCTCCCCACTTCACACCCCACCAACATGACTTCCATTCCCGACATTGACGCCTTGCCCAAGGTCATGGGCGACGACGGCGAGTTCCATGCGACGGATGAAGCCGTCGACCTGTCCGGCACGCCTGTTGAAGCCTGGGCGGCGCTGTTTTTCTTCTGGGCCCTGGGCCTGACGGTTTTCTACCAGTTCTTCACGCGCTACGTCATGAACAACTCTGCCGCCTGGACGGAAGAAATCGCGCGCTACCTGCTGATCGCCACCGTCTTCGTCGGCGCCGCCATTGGCGTGGCCAAGAACAACCATATCCAGGTCGACTTCTTTTACCGCTTCATGCCCACCTGGCTGGCGCGCGCCATGGCCCTGCTGACCGACGTGCTGCGCATTGCCTTCCTGGCCGCCATGGTCGTGCTGACCTGGCAAATGATGGACAAGATGGGCAACTACAAGATGACCATCATTGACCTGCCGATGAACCTGGTGTACGGCGTCTGCCTGATCGGATTCGCGGCCATGGCCGTGCGCTCCGTCTGGGTCATGCGTACCAATTTCCGGCGCGGCTACAGCGTACTGGAACGCCCTGAATCCACGATGGAGGACCGCTGAATGTTGAAGGTTATTTTCCTGTTCCTGATGAGCGGTGGCCTGCCGGTGGCCATGGCCATGGCCGGGGCGTCGCTGGTCTACATCCTGTTCACCAACAGCTCGCCGCCCTTTGTGGTGGTTCACCGCATGGTCAGCGGCATCGACAGTTTTCCGCTGCTGGCCGTGCCGTTCTTCATCCTGGCCGGCAACCTGATGAACAACGCCGGCATCACCAACCGCATCTACAACTACGCACTGGCGCTGGTCGGCTGGATGAAGGGCGGCCTGGGCCATGTCAACGTGGTGGGCTCGGTGGTGTTTGCCGGCATGAGCGGCACCGCAATTGCCGACGCAGCCGGCCTGGGCACCATTGAGATCAAGGCCATGAAGGACCATGGCTACAGCACCGAGTTTGCCGTGGGTGTGACGGCCGCCTCGGCAACGCTGGGCCCCATCATTCCGCCCAGCCTGCCCTTTGTGATCTACGGCATGATGGCCAACGTCAGCGTGGGTGCGCTCTTCCTGGCGGGCATTTTGCCGGGGGTCATGATGGCCATCCTGATGATGCTGACCGTGGCCTACTTCGCGCACAAGAACGGCTGGGGCGCCGATGTTCCCTTCGCATGGAGCCGCCTGAACAAGGCGCTGGTGGAAACCGCCGTGGTCATCGGCTGGCCATTATTGCTGTGGCTGCTGATCGGCAAACTGAACTTTCCGCCGCAGATTACCGTGGCCGCCGCGCTGGTGGCGCTGTTTGCGGCCGACAAGGCCTTCAAATTCCAGGCCGTGTTGCCCATCATGACGCCTGTGCTGCTGATAGGCGGCATGACCACCGGCATCTTTACCCCCACCGAAGGCGCCATTGCCGCCTGCGTCTGGGCGCTGATCCTCGGGTTTGCCTGGTACCGCACGCTGACCTTCAAGAGCTTTGTGAAGGTCTGCCTTGATACGGTGGAAACCACCTCTACCGTGCTGTTCATTGTGGCCGCGGCCTCAATCTTCGGCTGGATGCTCACCGCCACCGGCGTGACCACTGACATTGCCAAATGGGTGCTGGACTTCACCAAGGAGGCCTGGGTCTTCCTGCTGCTGGCCAACCTGCTGATGCTGTTTGTGGGCTGCTTCCTCGAACCCACCGCCGCCATCACGATTCTGGTGCCCATCCTGGTGCCGATTGCCACGCAGCTGGGCGTCGACCCGGTCCACTTCGGACTGGTGATGGTGCTCAATTTGATGATCGGCCTGCTGCATCCACCCATGGGCATGGTGCTCTTTGTGCTGGCCCGCGTGGCCAAGCTGTCGGTGGAGCGCACCACCGTCGCCATCCTGCCCTGGCTGTTTCCGCTGCTGGGCAGCCTGATCATCATCACCTACTTCCCCAAATTGGTACTCTGGTTGCCGAAGATGTTTTACTGAAGATGAAACAATCACCCCCTGGGGCGCCTTCGTGCTTCTCTCCTGAGGGGGCGCCACCTGCGGTCCGGCGAAGCCGGTTCCGCGATGGCCCTCGATGTAAAACACAGAAATTCAGACCATGACCCCGTTTATTCGCCTTCACCCCGCCGATGACGTCCTGATTGCCCGCGCCCAGCTGGTGGGCGGCACCCAGGTCGAAAACATCGCCGTGCGCGGCCTGATCCCGGCCGGCCACAAGATCGCCACGCGCGCGCTGGCCGCGGGCGAGCCCGTGCGGCGCTACAACCAGATCATCGGTTTTGCCAGCAAACCTATCGCACCCGGCGAGCATGTGCACACGCACAACCTCGATATGGGCCCCGACAAGGGCGATTTCACGCGGGATTACGCGTTTGGCGCCGACGTGAAGCCGGCACCTGCCAAACGCGAAGCCACTTTCATGGGCATCAAGCGGCCCGACGGCCGTGTTGCCACGCGCAACTACATCGGTATTTTGTCCAGCGTGAACTGCTCGGCCACCGCCGCGCGCGCCATTGCCGACCATTTCTCGCGGCAAAACAATCCTGCCGCGCTCAAGGACTTCCCCAACGTCGACGGCGTGGTCGCGCTGACGCACGGCACTGGCTGCGGCATGGACAGCGATGGCCTGGGCCTGCAGATCCTGCAACGCACGCTGACCGGCTACGCCACGCACCCCAATTTCGCCGGCGTGCTGGTGGTGGGCCTGGGCTGCGAGTCCAACCAGATCAATGCCTGGCTGGCCCACGGCAGCCTGCGCGAAGGCGAGACCCTGCGCGTCTTCAGCATCCAGGACACGGGTGGCACAGCCAAGACGGTGGCCAAGGGCATTGCGATGATCAAGGAAATGTTGCCCGAAGCGAACAAGGTCAAGCGCGAGCCCTGCAGCGCCGCGCACATCACCATCGGACTGCAGTGCGGTGGCTCCGACGGCTACTCGGGCATCAGCGCCAACCCGGCGCTGGGCGCGGCAGTGGACTTGCTGGTGGCGCATGGCGGCACCGCCATCCTCAGCGAAACGCCTGAAATTTACGGCGCCGAGCATTTGCTGACGCGGCGCGCCGTGCGCCCTGAGATCGCCGAAAAACTGATCTCTCGCATCAAGTGGTGGGAGCACTACACCGAGATCAACGAGGGCGAAATGAACAACAACCCCTCGCCCGGCAACAAGGCCGGCGGCCTGACCACCATCCTGGAAAAGTCGCTGGGAGCAGTGGCCAAGGGGGGCACGTCCAACCTGGAGGCGGTGTATGAATACGCCGAGCCCGTCAAGGACCACGGCTTTGTCTACATGGACACGCCGGGCTACGACCCGGTCAGCGCGACAGGGCAGGTGGCCGGCGGCGCCAACATCATCTGCTTTACCACCGGCCGAGGCTCGGCCTACGGCTGCGCACCCTCGCCTTCGCTCAAGCTCGCCACCAACTCGGCGCTGTGGCAGCGGCAGGAAGAAGACATGGACATCAACTGCGGCGAGATCATCGACAGCGGCGTGACGGTGCAGGAGATGGGGCAGCGCATTTTCGAGATGGTGCTGGCCACGGCCTCCGGCGCACCGAGCAAGAGTGAAAAACACGGCTACGGGCAAAACGAGTTTGTGCCCTGGCAAGTCGGCGCGGTGATGTAAGAGGGCGTCACATGCAAAAAGTGCTTCAAGCCCAATACCTGCGTGCGCAAGCAGCTACTATTTTCATAGCAGCCGGTAGTACGGCCGCCGAGGCGGAAAAAGTCGCCGCCAACCTGGTGATGGCCAACCTGAGCGGCCACGACTCCCACGGCATCGGCATGCTGCCGCGCTACGTCGATGCCGTTCTCGAAGGCGGCCTCACGCCCAACGCCAGCGTCAAAACCTTGCTCGATACCGGTTCGCTGCTCAGCCTTGATGGCCAGCGCGGTTACGGCCAGGCCATTGGCGAGCAGGCGATGGCGCTGGGCATGGCCCGCGCCAAAACACACGGCAGCTGCATCATGACGCTGGCGCAATCCCACCATCTGGGCCGGATCGGCCACTTCGCCGAGATGGCGGTGGCCCAGGGGCTGGTGTCCCTGCACTTCGTGAACGTGATGACACGGCCGGTCGTGGCGGCCTGGGGCGGCACGGATGGGCGTTACGGCACCAACCCCTGCTGCATCGGCATACCGCTCAAGGACAAACCACCTTTCGTGCTGGATTTCGCGACAAGCCGCGTGGCCCAGGGAAAAATGCGCGTGGCGCACAACCAGGGCAAATCCGTCCAGCCGGGCCTGCTGATCGACGAACACGGCCAGCCGACCACCAACCCCGGTGTGGTAGTGGTGCCGCAAGCGAACGGATTCTTTGGCGCGCTCATGCCCTTCGGCGAGCACAAGGGTTACGGCCTGGCGGTGGCTTGCGAGCTGCTGGGCGGCGCGCTCTCCGGCGGTGGCACCTGGCACCATCCCACCGTGAGCGGGCGGGCTGTCTACAACAGCATGCTCACCATCCTGATCGACCCGGGCAAGCTGGGCACACAGTCGAGCATGGAAACCGAGGCGCTGGCTTTCGTCGATTGGCTGCGCAAAAGCCCGCCGGCCGACGGTGTCGACGCCGTGCAGATAGCCGGTGAACCGGAGCGCCGCGCGCGTGTGGAGCGCGAGCGAGATGGCATTGAGATCGACGCCAGCACGTGGGAAGAGATCGTGGCCGCAGCCAGCAAGGTGGGTCTCAGCCTGGCGGCTTGAAAAGCCGGTTTTGCACTTCAGTCAAACTGCAGACCACCATTAAGGTCCAGCACCTCGCCGGTGATGAAGCCGCTGAGCGGATGCGCCAGGAACAGCACGCTGTGGGCCAGCTCTTCAAGCTCACAGAAGCGGCCCACAGGAATCTTTTGCCGCAACTCTGCCTGCCGCTCCGCACTCACCTGCTCGGTCAGCATCTGCGTTTTGACAAAAGTGGGCGCCAGCGCATTGCAGGTGACGCCGAAGGGTGCGTACTCACGCGCAAAGCTGAAGGTCAGAGAAATGACCGCGCCCTTGCTGGCCGCATACGCGGGTAGTGGCGACAAGCCGCCGGTCTTCGCGCCGTAGGACGATATGTTGACGATGCGGCCGAAGCCGCGCGCCTTCATGCCGGGAGCGACGCGCTGGCTCACATAGAACACGCCGTCCAGGTTGATCCTCAGCGTCTTGTGCCAGAGCTCGGGCGTGGTCTGCTCGCAGTTGGCGTATTGCAGAAAGCCGGCGTTGTTGACGCAGACGTCGATGCGGCCGAAGTGTTTTTCGATCTGGTCACACGCCGAATGCACCTGGGCATGGTCGCTCACATCCATGACAAAACAGGCCAGGCGGTTGCCGTGGTGGGCGAGCTCGCTGGCCACTGCCTCGGTGTGCAAATCTGTTGCCGCGACACGGTAGCCCGCATCCAGCAACGCTCGTACCGTGGCCAGCCCCATACCGGCATTGGCGCCGGTGACAAGGGCGACCTGGTCGTGGATGGGGGGATGCTTGGGGATCATGGTGGAGGTTCGTTTTCGGTTGTTGGAATGAGGGGGACGTGAAGAGGGCAAGCGCAGTCATGCGTGCGGCGCGTGCGCTGCCTTGAATTGCGCAAGCGCCACACCAACGCCAAGCGCCTGGATACGTTCCAGCCAGAAGCCCACCCGCGAAGTCCAGCGCGTATCGGCCGGCAGCATGTCGCCCCAGATGGCCGGTTGCCCGAGCAAGGCCGCGACTGTGGCAAGCACATCATCAGGGTGCTGTTTCGCAAGCGTCTGCAGGCGCTCGCCGGCAGGGTCTGAAATCACATAAGGCCGGCCCTGCTCATCTTCGGCCAACAGGTAGCGCATCCAGACGGCCGCCGCGAAGGCCAGTGGCTCGACATCAGCGCCGGCCGACAGCCGAGTTTGCAGTGTGGGCAACCAACGCAAGGGTATCTTGAGCGAGCTGTCAGAGGCGATCTGGTGCACCTTGTGATGCAGCTCTGCATTGGCGAAACGCGCGAGCAGGGCATCGCGGTAGGCCGGCAGGCCGGGACGCTGCAGCTGCGGCATCATGGTATCGGTCATCAGGTAGTGGACAAACCAGCGGATGTCCGCATTGGCCACGCAATCGGCGACTGTCGGCAGCCCCAAAACGGCGCCCATCAAGGCTATGGCGGTATGGCTGCCGTTGAGCATGCAGAGCTTGGCTTGCTCGAAGGGCTTCACGTCCGCCACCACTTGTACGTCCGCCGAGGCCAGAACCTTTGCGTCGGCCGGTTCGGCGAAGCGGTCTTCAATCACCCATTCCCAAAAGCCTTCAGTGCTGACGGCGCATTGATCGGCAGCGCCCAGCGCTTGAGCTGCTTCCTGCAGCCGTTCGGCGGTAGCGGCCGGAACAATGCGGTCAACCATGCTGTTCGGAAAGGCGCAGTATTCCTTTATCCAGTCCGCCAGTGTTGCGTCGTGCTTCCCGGCATGGTCCAGGCATAAGCTTTGCAGCTTGCGGCCGTTGTCGGTGAGGTTGTCGCACGAAGCTATCGTCAACCCGCCGACGCCAGCCTGGCAGCGTGCGTCCAGGCCTTTGACCAGTAAAGCCGCAAGGTCCGGGCCGTAGCCTTTCTCGGTCACCGTCAGCGTGACCCAGCGCGTGGAAGGCGCGGCAATGGCATCGATCACGCGCTGCGCCTCGCGCGCCGCCACGCAGGTGCCGAGCACCGAGCCCACCACCTGCCAGCTACGGCCCACATGGCTGTTGATTTGCATCGAATACAAGCC
The DNA here is from genome assembly GCF_056405935.1 of Polaromonas sp. P1_E3. Classification (NCBI taxonomy): domain Bacteria; kingdom Pseudomonadati; phylum Pseudomonadota; class Betaproteobacteria; order Burkholderiales; family Comamonadaceae; genus Polaromonas; species Polaromonas sp. P1_E3. Next base: position 18,941 of record NZ_JBFUBD010000011.1, on the reverse strand, counting down.
CTGTTGCTGCGCGAGTGCGTCGGCGAGCTGCGTGGTGCGCATGGCCACGCCCAGCACACCCCAGCGGGCGTCACCGTTTTGAAGCAAGGTATCAAACACCACGGCCTGGTGGGCGCGGTGAAAAGCACCCAGGCCCAGATGCACTACGCCGATGCGGGAAGACTTTCTGTCAAAAAGGGGAATCGTGATGCCGCAGTCGGCCAGGGCGGGCAGCGCCGCCGGAGTGAGTTMTTGCATGGCGCCATCTTAGGGAGGCCAGGCGGGCATATTTATAGTGGTAAACCACGATATCGAGAATTGGTGTGCCATGAATAATTTGGTCCAACCACTTTATTCTTATGAGTACATCACCCGTCAAAGCCCCCACAGTTCCAGAGGTAGTGCTTCCGGCCTCTAACACAGACCGGTCTTACCAAAAGCTGGCTGCGCAGATCCTGGAGCTGATTGGGCAGGGCGAATTTGCCTCCGGCGCCCGCCTGCCTTCAGAGCGCGCGCTGGCCGAGCGGTTTGACGTAAGCCGCACCTCGGTACGCGAGGCCATCATTGCGCTGGAGCTGCAGGGCGCAGTCGAGGTGCGCGGCGGCTCCGGCATTTATGTGGCGCAGTTGCCGGCCATACGCCCGCCCGTGTTCATGCCACAAACCGGCCCGGGGCCTTTTGAGGTGCTGCGCGCCCGCTGCCTGATCGAATCGGAAATTGCTTCGGTGGCCGCAGTGACCCGCCAGGACGCCGACCTGGACCGCATCTTTGCCGCTCTGGCGGCCATGCGCGAACACATGGCCGACAAGCTCGCCAACGAATCGGCTGACCGGCTCTTTCACCTGCGGATTGCAGAAGCCACCGGCAACAGCGTGCTGCTGCAGATGGTGACTGCGCTGTGGGATCACGCGCGTGGGCCGCTATGGTCGCAGATGGAAGCGCACTTTCACTCCCCTGCGCTGCGCGCAGCTTCGCAGGAAGACCACCAGCGTGTGTTTAGCGCATTGCTGGCACGCGACGCCGAAGGCGCACGCGCTGCCATGCGCGCCCACCTGGAACGGGTCATCAGCGAATTCGCCCAAGCCTGGCGCTGAGTATGGCCCCCACGCTTTTCGCTTCGCGTAATGCGCTGCCCCCCGAGGGGGCCGCCCGCCTGTGGCCCGGCAAAGCCGGTTCCACGGCTCATGCTTGGCTAATTCCCGCCTTTTGCGCAGGCCGGCGGTACTGAACATTCCAGGCAGACACATCACCATCACCCACCCGCGCCGGGGAAACGGCGCATTACAACCAGGAGACAAAGCATGAAACATCCCTCACTCATCCGCCGGCAGCTGCCGGCGCTCATCGCCGGCCTGCTGATGGCAGCCGGCGTGGGCCAGGCTTTTGCGCAGGCTGTGCCGGCGCCGGGTACCAGCGCGCGCATTGACGCCATCAAGAAAGCCGGCGTGCTGCGCGCCGCCGTGCTGTCGAACCCGCCCTGGCTGGTCGAAAACACCACCGGTTCGGGCGATGCCTGGGCCGGCCCGGCGTGGATTCTGGCCAATGAATATGCGCGCCTCTTGGGCGTGAAGCTGCAGCCGGTTCCCGTCTCGCACGAGACCAAGGTGCCGGTGCTGGCCTCCAACCAGGCCGACATGACGATCTCGCCGCTGTCGGTAACGCCTGAGCGACTGAAGGTGGTGGACTTCGTGACCTACTCGGCCACGGCGCTGTGCATGTTCGGCCGTGCCGACAACCCGAAGGTGGCCAAGGCGAAATCGATTGACGAGTTCAACAGCCCCGACATCACGGTGGCGTATTTCACCGGCGGCGGAGAAGAGAACTGGGTCAAGAAGCGCTTCCCCAATGCCAAACTGCGCGGCGTGTCCACCGCCGGCACAGCCGCGCCCGTGGAAGAAATCATGGCCAAACGAGCCGACGTGACGCCTATCAACCGGGTGCCATGGGTCGCACTGAACCGCAAGGTCAAGGGCCTGAAGGCGCTGCCTGATGGCAACAATTGCCAGAACAGTAACGAGCAGGCGGTGCCCATCGGCCTGGCCATCGACAAGAACCAGCCCGAGTACTTCAACTGGCTCAAGGCCGTGAACGAAACCATGAAGCCGAAGCTCGAAGCGGACGAAATCCGCGTCATCGGCACGATGTAACCCTGCGCGGCCGGGTGTGGCCCACAGGCTGCACCCGGCCCTGCCTTGCGAGACAGACCCGTCCCCATGGAACTTGATTTTTCACCCCTGATCGACAGCTGGCAGTACCTGCTGGGCGGCCTGGGGCTCACATTGCTTCTGTCGGTGCTGACCGCTGCGGGCAGCCTGGTGCTGGGCACCGCGCTCGGCCTGGGCCGCGTATACGGCCCCGCGTGGCTGCGCATCCCGATTGTTTTTTACATCGACACGCAGCGCGCCATTCCCGTGCTGGTGATTCTGGTGTGGTTTTATTTCGCCGTGCCCATCCTGACGGGCATCAGCTTTCACCCCTTCTGGGCCGCGCTGATGGCGCTGACGCTGCACATCGCCGCGTACGTGGCCGAGATCGTACGGGCCGGCATTGAATCCATCCGCCCCGGGCAGGTACGCGCCGCGCTGGCGCTGGGTATGTCTCGCGCGCAGATCGTGCGCAAGGTGGTACTGCCGCAAGCGCTGGTGCGCATGCTGCCCTCCTTCGGCTCCATCCTTTCCATCACCATCAAAGACACTGCCATTGCTGCCGTGATCGCCGTGCCGGAGCTCATGAAGCGCGCCGAAACCATCGCCGGCCAAAGCTACCGGCCGATTGAGGTGTTCACCACCGTGATGGTGATTTATTTCATCATCCTGTTCCCGGGCTCGCGGCTGATCGACCGCCTCTACCAGCGCATCGCGCACCTGGGGCGCTCATGAATCTCGACTGGAACATTGTCTGGGAACACCGCTGGGACCTGGCGCACGGCGCCGGGCTGACCGTGCTGCTCACCGTGCTGACCATGCTGGCGGCGGTCCCGGCCGGCATCGTGCTGGCGCTGATGCGGCTGTCGCGCTCGCGCATCCTTTCTACCGCGTCACTGTGGTTTGTGGAGTTCTTTCGCAACCTGCCGCTGATCCTCGTTGTGTATTGGGCGTTCTATGTGATGCCGGTGTTTCTGCACATCGAGTTCTCGGCCTTCACCACCGGGCTGATCGCGCTCTGCCTGAATGTCTCTGCCTACAACGCCGAGACCTTCCGCGCCGGCATCAATTCGATTCGCAAAGGCCAGATGGAAGCGGCGATTGCCGTGGGCATGAGCCGCTGGCAAGCGATGAAGAAGATCATCATCCCGCAGGCCTGGAGACGTGTGCTGCCGGTGTTGGCCAGCACCTGGGTATCGCTGTTCAAGGACACTTCGCTGGTGTCGGTGATCGCGGTGGGAGAACTTGCGCATGTGGCGCTGCAGATTCGCTCATCGAGCTTTCGCGTGCTGGAAATGCTGACCGCCATGGCGGTGATTTACTGGTTGATGGGTTATCCGCAGGCCAAGCTGGTCGACTGGATTCACAAACGATTTGAGGTCAAGGAATGAACGGCGACAACATGACGACAAGCCCCGCTGCCCACGGCGAGCGCCGCGGCGCCCACCTGCCGCCGGTGGTGGTGTATGACCAGGTGCGCAAGCTATATGGCGACTTCGTGGCTATCGACGGGGTGTCGGTGCAAGTCAACAAGGGCGAGGTGATGTGCCTGATCGGGCCGTCGGGATCGGGCAAGTCCACCCTGCTTCGCTGCACGAATGCACTTGAGGTGGTGGACGGCGGACGCGTGCTGTTTGACGGCGTGCCGCTGCCGACCGATGAGACCGAGGCACGCAAGGTGCGCCGGCGCATGGGCATGGTGTTCCAGAATTTCGAGCTGTTTCCGCACAAGAGCGCACTCGACAACGTGGCGATTGGCCCGGTCACTGTGTTGGGCATGAGCGAAGACGAAGCGCGCGCCCGCGCGATGAAGTTGCTTGAAAAAGTAGGCCTTGCCGACAAGGCGAACAACTTCCCGAGCGGACTCTCAGGCGGCCAGCAGCAGCGTGTGGCGATCGCCCGAGCGCTGGCGATGGAGCCGGAGGTGATGCTGTTTGACGAGCCAACCTCGGCGCTTGACCCGGAGACCATCGGCGAGGTGCTTAACGTGATGAAGCGCCTGGCCGAAGAAGGCATGACCATGGTGGTTGTCACGCATGAAATGGCTTTTGCCCAACGGGTGGCGAACTGGGTGGTGGTGTTTGACCACGGCAAAGTGGTCGAGCAGGGGCCGCCGGACCAGATATTCGAAAACCCTGCACAGGAGCGTACGCGCGACTTCCTTGGTCACTTGGGCTGGAGCGGCTGAACCTCCGCACACTTTTTTGAACCTCTTCACCACAAACATACCGGCCTTCCGGAGACTTCATGAAAATTACCAACGCACGCGTCATCGTCTGCAGCCCCGGCCGCAACTTCGTCACCCTCAAAATCGAAACCGATGAGGGCCTGACCGGCATCGGCGATGCCACGCTCAACGGGCGTGAGCTGTCCGTGGTCAGCTACCTGACGGAACACGTGATTCCCTGCCTGATCGGCCGCGACCCGCATCAGATCGAAGACATCTGGCAGTATCTCTACAAGGGTGCCTACTGGCGGCGCGGCCCTGTCACCATGAGCGCGACCGCTGCGGTGGACACCGCACTCTGGGACATCAAGGCCAAGGCCGCCAACATGCCGCTGTACCAGCTGCTGGGCGGGCGCAGCCGCAACGGCGTGATGGTCTACGGCCACGCCAATGGCAGCGATATCGGGCACACCGTCGAGGAAGTGCTGCGCTACAAGGAAATGGGCTACCAGGCCATACGCGCGCAAAGCGGTGTGCCGGGCCTGGAGAAGGTTTACGGCGTGGGCAAGGGCAACATGTTTTACGAGCCGGCCGACGCCGACCTGCCCAGCGAACACGACTGGAGCAGCGAAAAATACCTGCTGCACACGCCAAAGTTGTTCGACGCAGTACGCCAGGCCGTCGGGCCGGACATCCATTTGCTGCACGACGTGCATCACCGCCTGACCCCCATTGAGGCAGGCCGGCTGGGCAAATCACTGGAGCCCTATCACCTGTTCTGGATCGAGGACGCGACACCGGCCGAAAACCAGGAGGCTTTTCGCCTGATCCGCCAGCACACGACCACGCCGTTGGCCGTGGGCGAGATTTTCAACACCATCTGGGACTGCAAGGACTTGATCCAGAACCAGTTGATTGACTACATCCGTGCAACGGTGGTGCATGCCGGCGGCATTACCCACCTTCGGCGCATTGCCGACTTCGCGGCGATGTACCAGGTACGCACCGGCTGCCACGGCGCAACCGACCTCTCACCGGTGTGCATGGGCGCAGCGCTGCACTTTGACACCTGGGTCCCCAACTTCGGGGTGCAGGAGTACATGCGCCACACCGACCAGACTGACGAGGTGTTCCCGCACGGTTATCGCTTCGACAAAGGCTTTATGCACTGCGGCGAAACGCCTGGTCATGGCGTGGAGATTGACGAGAAGCTGGCCGCCAAATACCCGTACCAGCGCGCCTACCTGCCGGTGAACCGCCTGCAGCACGACGGCACCTTGTGGAATTGGTGAGGGCGGAAAATTTAAGCAAAATCAGCCTCTAGCCCAATCAGGACGTGCACGAGCAGCTACCAATTTAATAGCAATCGTTTGAACTGAGTCAAGCCAGCGGGCGCCGCGGAACGGGCTTCGCCCGGCCGCAGGCGCCGTCCCCTGAAAGGGGAAAAGGCGCTACACGAAGTGAGCGCCGATAGGGGTCAGCCCAATATATTGGCGAGGCTGGCTTCCAGGTGCTCTGAGGGTAGGCGTTTGAAGCCTGAGCGGGCGAAACGCTGAAGGCGGCCGACCATGAAGGCCACGATGACCGAGGCGCGAACCTGGGCATCTACCGTGGGGGTGGCGGCGCCGTTGGCGGCCGCGGCATCGCGCAGGCTTTGCTTCAGGCTGGATTCCAGTTTGTCGAAGAACTGGTTCATGCGTTCCTGCAGGCGGTCGTTTTCAAACACCAGCGCGTCGCCCACCATGACGCGCGTCATGCCAGGGTTCTTTTCGGCAAACTGCAAGATCATGACGACCAGCTTGCGGGTGCGGGCCGAATGGTCGGGTTCGCGTTCGCCTATCTGGTTAATGAGGGTGAAAACACTTTGCTCGATAAATTCGATCAGGCCTTCGAACATCTGCGCCTTGCTGGCGAAATGGCGATACAGGGCTGCTTCGCTCACGTCCAGTTTGGCCGCCAGGGCCGAAGTGGTGATGCGCTCTGCGCCCGGCTGCTCCAGCATGGTGGCCAGCGCCTGAAGGATCTGGACCCGGCGCTCACCCGGTTTGGGGCGCTTGCGCACCACAGGCTCAGCTGCTGGCGTGGCGTGCGGGCTCAGTTCGGATTCAGACGCTAAGTCGGACATAGGCGATGAGAAAGTAGGAAATGTTTCAAAAAACCGGGAATCGTTGCAATTGATTCTCGCACAGCCAAGTGACAGTTCGTCTCTCAACCTACCCGGGTTTTTGCCAGTGAGGCAAAGGCACAACGGTATGTTTCGTAACAGCAAGCGCTTACTGTGGTGGGCTAGCTACAAACTCAATCGAACCCGTAATCCATACGGCCCTGCGGGACCAGTGCCGRCATGGTCGAGCTCCAGATGTGAATGGTGGACCCGGGCGATTTCACTGGCAATGGCTAATCCCAGGCCATTGCCTTCCCCGGCTGTGCCCTGCACGCGGTAAAAGCGCTGCAGCGCCATGCCCCGCTCATCAGGGGCAATGCCCGGGCCGTCGTCTTCCACCTCCAGGAAGACGCCCCAACGCCCGTGCGTGGAGCCGCCCGAAGACCCATGCTGGTCCGGTGCACCTGACGCGGCCAGGCCCGCCCCCTGACCGCAGCGAATCGTGACCGTGCCGCCCAGTGGTGTGTATTTGACGGCGTTGTCCACCAGATTGCCCAGCAACTCGCGCAGCAGCCACTCATAGCCGCTCACCTGTGCGGGCTGGGTTTCAAGCCCGAGGTCAATGCCTTTGCGCATGGCGGCATCCAGGTACAACGGCAGAATCGATTCGCAGAGGTCTTTCAGGTCTACCCGTTGCATAGGCTGCGCACCGGCGGCTGACGCGTCGGCGCGCGAGAGCGCCAGCAGCTGGTTGGCGAGCTGCGAGGTCCGGCGGGTGGCATTGCGCAGCTTGATGATTTTTTCGGCCGATAAGGTGACCGCCCCGTCCGAGCCTGCGGCCTCAGCCACTTTGGCCGCTTGTGCCCAAGCCTCGACCTGGGCCTGCAGCCCGGCCAGTGGTGTGCGCAGCTGGTGCGCTGCATCGGCCACAAAACGGCGCTGCCCTTCCGCCTGGTCATTTACCAGGCCAAAAAGACGGTTCAAGGCACTCACCAGCGGCTGCACCTCGGCCGGCGTGGCCAGCGGGTCAATGGCGCTCAAGTCGCGCGGGTTGCGGCGCTCCACCGCGTCCTTGAGCTCAATCAAGGGCTTGAGTGCCCGTGTGACGGCCCAGTTGACGGCAAAACCCGCAGCCACAACCAGAATCAGGTTGGGCAGCAGCACCTTGAACAAGACGGAGCGCACCCACTGCTGGCGCGGGTCGGACCCGTCCGCCAGCTGGACGATCAGCTCACCCACCGCAGTCTTCATGCGCTGCGCGGCGATGCGATAGGTCACGCCGTTGTATTCGATGCTGTGGAATTCCGGTTCATGGGTGGCCGGCAGCAGTTCGGGAATCCAGGGCTCACCGGCCAGAAAGTCCCCTTCCGCATCGGCAAGGCGAAATCCGGCAAAGCTGGTCCGGCCCTTGAGGAAATCATCCACGGCAGGGGCCAGGAGCAGCACAGGCGCACTTCCCGGGGTGGCGCCCGGCGCGACAACCGAATCGGCCAGCAGGGGAATCAGCCGGAGCAACTGCTGGTCTTTTTGCAGGGCGACATCGCCCGCCGTCTGGTAGTCGAAATAAATGCTCACCAGCGCAAAAGTCCCCAGCGGGAAAAGCAGCAGCATGAGCAGCCGGCGCTGCAGGCCGGACTTCATGGCGGCAGGAACAAACGCATTGCCGCCCGTGCGTGCGGCCACCGCACGAAGCCAGCCTCTCAGGCGCGCAGCCCGGGGCCAGCCGAAAAAATTCATGGCCACACCGCCCTATTCGGCGCCGGCGCCGGGTGGCGTCCCGGGCGGATTGTCTGCAAGCTCCAGCCGATAACCGAAGCCGCGAATGGACCGCACCGCTATGCCATGCGGCTCCAGCTTGCCGCGCAGCCGGGAGATGTATACCTCAATGGCATTGGGCGTGATTTCCTTGTCCCAGCCCGTCATGGCCTGCAGCAGCTTGTCCTTGCTGGCCGGCTTGGGCGCGTTGATCAGCAAATATTCCATCACCGTCCATTCGCGCGGCCCGAGCTCTATCAACTGGCCGTTGGCACGGGCCTCGCGGTTGGCGGTGTCCAGCTCCAGCGCGCCAAAACTCAGCGTGGCGCTGGTCGCGGCCTGAGACCGGCGCAGCAGCGCACGCAGGCGCGCCAGCAGTTCGGGCAGCTCAAAAGGTTTGACCATGTAGTCATCCGCCCCGAGGTCCAGCCCCTGGACACGGTCCTGCAAGGCGTCGCGGGCCGTCAGGATGAGTACCGGCATGGCCATTCCGCTGCGGCGCAGGCGGCGTGTCAGTTCCAGCCCGTCAATGCGCGGCAGCCCAATGTCAATGATCGCGGCGTCGAAGGACTCGCCCTGCAGGACTTCTTCCGCGCGCTCGGCACTGCCGACCCAGTCGACCGCGTAGCCGGCGTCACTGAGCCCCAGCTTGATGCCGCTGGCCACCATCACGTCGTCTTCAACCAGTAAGAGTCGCATAACGATTGTCCGTTTCGTCGCCAATGCCGATTAACCCGCCGGGCTGGGTCAATTGAAAAGCCGGTGCCGTTGCCCGATCTTGTTTTTTGCCCGGTATGGGCCGCCAGTCTGCCAGACGGGCACTGTCGCCACCCTGACGGCGGAAGAAAAGCCCTTACTTTGCTATAATTTTTATAGCTGCTAGCGCTCGTCCAATAAGGCCTACAGCCGGTTTTTACTCAAAATCAGAGCGTCGGTGAACCCTGGGAGGCTGCTACTGGACTGCTTACTGCCCCGTGGGGCTCAGTGCGAACGGATCATGGTCCCGTAGGCCTGATCGGTCAGGATTTCCAGCAGCATGGCATGCGGCACCCGGCCATCGATGATGTGGACCGAATTCACGCCGCTTTTGGCGGCATCCAGCGCACCCTCAATCTTGGGCAGCATGCCGCCTGAAATCGTTCCGTCGGCAAACAGCTCGTCGATTTCGCGCGCGCTCAGGTCGGTCAGCAATTCCCCGGCCTTGTTCAGCACGCCGGGCGTGTTGGTGAGCAGCACCAGTTTCTCGGCTTTCAGCACGGTGGCCAGCTTGCCCGCAACCACGTCGGCATTGATGTTGTAGCTCTCGTTTTCCTCGCCAAACCCGATCGGGCTGATCACCGGAATGAAGGCATCATCCTGCAGCGCCTTGACCACGCTCGGGTCAATGCTGACGATGTCGCCCACAAAGCCGATGTCGTGCTCCTTCGCCGGGTCATCCTTGTCGACCATCTTGAGCTTTTGCGCACGGATCAACCCGCCGTCGCGGCCCGTCAGGCCCACAGCCTTGCCGCCGGCCTGGTTGATCAGCCCCACGATGTCTTGCTGAACCTGTCCGGCCAGCACCCACTCCACCACTTCCATGGTTTCTTCGTCGGTGACGCGCATGCCCTGGATGAAATGTCCCTTTTTGCCCAGGCGGTTCAACGCAGCCTCGATTTGCGGGCCGCCGCCGTGCACCACCACCGGGTTCATGCCGACCAGCTTGAGCAGCACCACGTCCTCCGCAAAATCAGCCTGCAGGGCCGGGTCCGTCATGGCGTTGCCGCCATATTTGATGACCATGGTCTTGCCGTGAAACTTGCGGATGTAGGGTAGCGCCTGGGCCAGGATCTCGGCTTTGTCGCGCGGGCCTACGTGGGAAAGGTCAGGGTCGTTGGCGGTGTGAGTGGTCATTCGCAAGGTGCCTTTTCAGGAGAGGGCAGAGGTGAATATGCCTGAATTGTGCCGCATTGCCATATCGCCGGAAGCTCAGCGGCGCAACCAGCGCGGCACCTTGAAGCGGATGATGGCAATGTAAAAGCCAACGTAGGAAAAGACAAACAGCGCGCAAAACAGCATGAGCACCACCGTATTGCGCCAAAACAGAATGGCAGGCACCACCGTCATCAAGGTGAAGCTCCACAGGTAGGGGGAGGTCCGGTTGTTTCGCATCAGCATGCGGCGCGAAGCATCGTCGTGAAACACACCGCGCACAATCCGGCGGTAGATAAGCTGGTGGAAATGCAGGGCATCGGCAAGCCCCGGGGAACTGCCGCGCGCAAGCTTGCGATAAATGGAAAAGATCGTCTCCCAGACCGGATAGATCAGCAGCAGCATCGGAAACCACGGCGAGACCGATTCATGACGCTGAACCAGCAGGATGGACGCGACAGCGATCACGACTCCCCACAAGTAAGCGCCGCCGTCACCGGCAAAAATGAGCCCCCTCGGGTAATTCCAGTAAAGAAAGCCGGCAGTTGCACCGACCAGACAAATCAACATGGCAGCCAGTTGCCTGTCACCGAGCTGGAGCGCCACGTGGGTAATCGCCATACAAACCAGCAGGGCAACCGTTCCCGCCAATCCGTTATACCCATCAATGATATTGAACGCATGGGGCAGGCCGCAGATCGCAAATACCGCGAGTGCGATACCCAACCAGGGCATGGCCAGCAGCCAGTTGTCGATGGCAGGCAAGCCCAGACGGGAGAGGGACAATCCGAGCAATCCGCAGGCCAGCGCGGCGGAGATGCCGGTTAGTACAAGCCGATAACGTACCGACAGTCGCTGTGTCGTATCTTCGTAAATTCCCCCCAACACAGCCGGCAGAACGACCACGATCCAGCTCACGGCGAATTTCCAGTCGACGCCGACATTGATGGGAATGCCCACGCTTTCAGCCACCGCCGCCGCAAACCAGCTCACCGCCACGCCAGCCAGTATGCCCACACCCCCCAGGCGCGGAATATCGCCGGCGTGAAAGCGCTGGGGCTTGGACGCGTCATAGTTTCTGGCGTGGCCTCGCGCACCCCGTATGCACAGGATGCCCCCCACCAGGGACAGCGCAAAACTTATTGCCAGCAGTAAAACCATAAGATCGCGTCCAGTTATCGGTTGAGGGCAAGCCTGGCCCGGGGTGTTCAGGGAAACAGGACTACCAGCCAGGTGGGCAAGGCAGGCGCCTCAGCGACCCGCCAAGGTGGGCCATTTTATCCAGCAACGGATTCCTCACCCCGGTGCGATATGCGGTGCTTTTCCTGTCAGGGCGCCGGGCGGATGAATTCCCAGACCTTGAGCGGGTAACGCGAAAGCATCCTGAACCAGCCGGTAGGGATCGAATTGGCGCGGCAGGCCCTTATCATTTCACGGTTAAGGAGCAGCGTTGCGCGCCAGCCGCTGGTACTGACGCCCCCCGTCTGCATGCGCACCAGCACCTCAGGCCAATGCCGATGCCGAAGGTCATGGTGGTGAAACACCCTCGCGATGAACTCGAAATCGCCCGCGATGCGGTAATCCGTGCGGAAGGCACCAAAGCGGTCGAAGAGTGATTTGCGCACAAACAGGCCGGGGTGCGCGGGCATCCACCCCCAGCCGAGACGCCCGGGCCTGAAACGGCCAGAGTTGTAGCGGCGAACCACCTTGCCCATCTGTGAGGCGTTGAAAAATTCAACGTCGCCGTACAACGCATCGAGTTGCTCCGCCTCCATTGCGGTGGCAATACGCGCCAGCACACCCTCATCGGCATAAAAATCGTCAGCATTCAAAAATGCCACGACGTCGCCCGTGGCCCGGGCCACACCCTTATTCATGGCATCGTAAATGCCCTTGTCGGGTTCGGAAACGAGTGTTGAGACGCGGCCGCTGCTGGCGGCGATCACAGCCAGCGTGTTGTCTTTGGACGCCCCATCAATTACCACGTGCTCGACATGAGGCCATGTTTGCGAGGCGACCGACTGCAGGGTCCGTGCGATCGTCGCTGCGCTGTTGTAGCAGACGGTAATCACGCTGATTTTGAGTGGGGCGGCAGTTGCCGCCCGGTCGGGCGCCGCGGCCATCAGAGACGCAGCAACCGCCGCAGGACGTCTTTGACCGGGCGCGGCAGGAAGCGCTGAACCCATCGCCTTCCGGCGATCTGGGCCGCGGGTTTCATCCCGGCGCTGAAACCTGGTTTGGCATGCCGCACTTCAACCACCGCCTCCTTGAGAGCGGCCTCATAAGCGTCGTAGATTGCAGAAGGTTCCGCGCATTCGGAGGTGTAAAAAGCCGAAAGCCGGTCGAACTTGCCGTTATCGAGCAACTGGAACTGGTGAAAGTGATAAAAAATCACCGGCATCCCCTCGACACTCGGCGTGCCATCGGCCAACACGCCAAACTTGTATTGCGCATAGTTCCAGGGAGCAATGCCCGCACCCGGATGCTGCAGGATATGCGTCGACGAATAACGCGCCGGCCACGCGTCGAGATACTTCTGATCGCCCATGCGCTCGTCCTCTAGCCGGTAATAGCACCACTCGACGCACTGCTCACGCCAGCGAGCAAGGCATGCCATGCCCTGTTCGTCACGCCGGAAACTCACCCACTCCACACAAAACCGCCCATTCACCTCCAGGTGCTGGAGTCTGGGCGTGAAGCGGTGCTCGATGATCGCAATTGAGGCATCGCCAATTTCGTCGAACAGCGGCTGAAGCGGCGAATAAAACAGAAGGTCGGCGTCGACGTAGGTCAGCATCGAAATACCGGGATTGTTCGCCAACACGTAGGAAGGCAGTACCGGTGACAGGGTCCAGCAGTACTCGGCGACCGAACGGTCCTTTTTTGCTTCCAGCAGCGCCGCGTCTTCTATCTCGGCCAGCGAGATGCAGGTGACCGCCGGGAAGTTGAGTGCGGTGATGATTTCACGCGTCTGTTCATCCATGCACAACAGGTGAACGTGCGCCTCGGGGCAATACGTAAAAAGCGAGCGCAGCATCGCGACGCCCTTGAGCAGGTAATTGCTGTCGAACAGCGTGCAGAAATTTCGGGTGATCATCTTGGGCTTTTGAACCACCGCCAAGCGGCTGGCGTTCCGCATGTTTCAGTGCGGCGTGTGAGGCTGATTTTCGCACAGCCATGAACCGCTCCTGCGGTGACCACGCCAGTCAGCTGACGCGGCAGAGATAGGTGCGTACAGCGCTGGTCGGAGCGCCTGGCGGGTCTTCGGACAAAGTCCAGGTCTGAATCAATTCCAGCCCGTTGGCTTGCAGCAAATCCAGAAACTGCGTTTCATTGAAATGGATTTCGATCGTCTCCACGCCATACGCCAGCTTGCGGAAATACCGGTTCGGCTGCTCGAGCACCACCGGCGTACGGTGAAAAACCGCATAGTGGCGTGCGACGCGCGCAGTTTCTGCGACCGCCGCCTCGTATTCGGGAATATGCAAAAGGCAACAACCGGAGATCACCACGTCGAATGCATCGGCCGGATAGCGCAGCGCTGTGGCGTCCTCGACATCGAACTTCAAAGCTGGGTATTTCTGCCGTGCCAGCGCAACGAAAGCCTCGGAATAATCGGCCCCCGCATAATCAACGCCCAGCCCAGCGATGGCAAAAACCTCGGAGTAAAACCCACTCGAACAACCCACTTCAAGTACAGATGTAGGGCCTCCAGTTTTAGGCAAGCCCCGCAGGGCCTCGACCATGACGTCGAAGACATCAATCTTCGCGCCGTTGCGGTAGTCGGCGAGTTGCCGGTCTACAAGTTCACGCTGCTTTTGGGGCAATTCATTGTCTTGCCATGCGCTGCGCAGGCGCGAGGATTCGGTACCGGCAACGGCACCCTGTACCTCTACATAACGTGAGGACACGCTCGAGGACGGCAGCAATGTGTCGCGTACACGTTTGAGCTGTGCCTTCAGCCGCGGGAACTTCCCCAGGAACGCCCTTAACGCCATCATCATGCCTTGCGTGCCGAAAGGTGACGCTCAAGAATGGGCGCAAGCTCTTCCATCCGCCTTTTGTAGGTATGGTCGCGCAACGTGCGCGCCTGGCCGGCCTTTGCGATGGCAGCGGCCTCCTGTGGATGCGCCAGGTAGTAACGGACAAGTTCAGCCGCTTCTTCCTGGCTTGAGTAGGCAACCACCTCTTTGCCAACCTCGAAGATGGCACCCAGGTTGTCCTTGCGATCCGTCAGCAGCAGCGAACCAACGCCCGTGGCTTCGTAGAGCCRCATGTTGTTCGCGTTGTTTTCAGCGACATTGATATGGCGGTTGATGGTAATTTTGCTGCGTGCCAGCGCCCGGTACATGTCGAGCCCCCAAACCTCGCCGTTGTGGCGCTTGCGGATCAATGAACTGCGCGGCAGGGTCTTCGCGCCATAACCGAAAAACTGGATTGGTGTGGTTGCAGCAAGATGCTCAAGCAGGGGCACCGCCTTGCCGTGATACCGGCTGATACCGCCGACAAAGCTGACATCAACATCCTTCGGAACCTGGCCGAGCATATCAAGCACGCGGGTGTCAAAGCCGATCTTGAAATACTCCGAATCAATTCCCGTAGCTTTCAGCCTTTCGACGAAGTGCGGGAAAGAGGTGAGTATGAGGTCATACCCGTCGAGAAACGATTGGGGAGGGAGCGGACAGGCTATCTGCCCAACCACCAGTTTGACGTCCTTCTTGAGGTCGCGCAGCACATCACCCGGGAAAAAACTCAGGTCCTGGCAATACAGCACATCGGGCTTGAAGGATTTCACCTGGGCAATGGCCACCTCCATGAGGCCAGGAAGGGCGGCAAGGCGCCGCCCTATGACCGGCAGGCGGAATGTTCTGTGCGGCAGCTTGAGCGCAAAGGCGCTGAAAGGCACCTGGTTCTCTCGTGCCCACCTGTCCTGAAGTGGCACACAGTTAGCGATCAGGTCGATAGCTTCATGGCCCATCTCGCCAAGATGGCGGGAATAGAAGTCCGATGTGCCAAACGCTGCCTCCAGCAGCGAGGCGCGCTGGCTGGCGGAATCCTTTTGCTTGAGGCCGTTGTTACGCCGGTAGTGCGCCTTCAGGAATTTGGCGTAATAGGTGTCGAGTATGGCAATGCGCATGTTCACCACCTACTTGCTGGCGCGCACGCGCAGCTCGACCAGCAGGCTGTCGCCCTGCCCCAGCGCATCCACCACCCGGTTGAAGGCAGCCATGGCCAGACTGATGACCCCTCGCAGCCTGCGGGCCAGTCCGTTTTTGACACGGGTGAAAAAACTGATACGCGCCGCAGCCTCGCCACCATGCGCCCAGCCCTCGGAGGCCTGGCCTTCTACCGTGCTTTCGGCCATTGCACGCAATTGCAGAACCGTCCAGAGGTTCGGCGTGATCGTCCGGGCCCGAACCACTTCGAAACCAGCTTTCTCGGCAAGCTTGCCAAACGACCTGCGGTTGAAATGGTGCTGGTGGTAAGGCACATGCCAGTTGATCCATTTGTGGCCCGACAACTTGCGTTGCAAAGAGCCGGCATTGGGAAAGGACATCACGGCGCGTCCGCCGGGCTTCAGCCGCTCGCGGACATTGCGCATCAGCGCCTCAGGCTCCGGTACATGTTCAATAACCTGGTTCAAAACCACCATGTCGAAGGACTCGCCGGGAAACGGCTGGTCGTGGATACTGCCTACATGGACCCGCAGGCCGAAATGATCGGCGATGCGTTTGACATTGGGGTCTGCCTCAACGCCGTAACCTTGAACGCCAAGATTGCGCTGCTCAAGAAGTGACAGACAGGAGCCGCTGCCGATGTCAAGCACCTTCTCCCCCGGTTTGGCAAGGTAGTGCCCCTGGTTGTCGGTGCCCGCGAGCCAGCGCCTGAAACCCGCGCGCGGAGCAAGTACCTGCGCGGCTTCCTTCTCAAGCGCATCAAAATCAACGCTGCGGCGTGGGTAATAGGTGCTGTAGAGGTGCGGGAGATCCGACTCAAGTAACGGCGGCGTGGTTGCCATCTGCGTGCATGATGGGCAGCGCTGAATCGAGTACACGCCGGGACAGCCGTAACGGTCGTCCCAAATTTTGTCGATGAAGCCCTGCATGGCGCTGCCACAGACGATACAGGTGGATGGGACGGCTGCGTTCATGAGGGGGAGTTTCCTGTTCTGCGGAATCTATATTGTTGCAAAGCGCGCCACGCCGCAAAAACCGACATGCGCAAAGGCGCTGTCAGGCGCTGCAGTGGCGAGCCGACGAGCATATGGAATGCCAGACGGCGAATGATATTGCTGGATGAGCGGGGACTGAAAAGGCGGTCCCACCAGCCCAGGCGCGACACATCATTACCGTAGACCGGTGGTGAATGCACGGCAGCGTGGCTGCTGACCAGCAACGGTACACCTGCACGCCCAAAACGCATGGCCACTTCATAGTCGGCAAAATAATGTGGCAACCAGAACGTCCGCATCTGGCCATAACGCTCAAAAAGTTCGATCGGATAAAGCGTGCCGCGGCCCGACAAGGCATCGACCTTGTAGGTCGGTGCCGGGTTGCGGATCTGTTCGGGTGAAAGCTCGCTGAACAAATCCCAAACCGCGATGCGGTTCAGGTTGACGCGCGGCCCGATACTCACCAGCGGCGGGTCGCGGTCATCTTCGTGAATCACGCTGCCTACCGCCGCACCTCGGGCGTCCTGGCTGACCTTGATGAGCGTCTCGACATAATCTTCAGCAAACCAGGTATCGTTATTCAAAAACAGGACATAGTCTCCCTCCCGCTTGCGGGAGGCTGCATACTCAAGGCCCTTCTGGATCGCACCACCCCACCACAGGTTGCCGTCGCCGCGCAGTTCAACCACATCCTTTTGCTGCGCGAGCCAGGCGGCGGTGCCATCGGTCGAGCCATCGTTGATCACAACAATACAAAGCTGGGGCGCGAGAGTTTGCGCGCGCAGGGAGGCGATCACGCGCTCCGTGTGCTGCAACCGGTTGAATACCGGGATCAAAACGTAAATGGTCATACCTTGTGCGATTGCTCAGAGCCGCTTTTGAAGAAACCAGCCCGCGTAAGGCGACGAGAAGCCGTCAATATCGACACTGCTGCCTGGGTAAGGATCAAAAGTATCGATGATTTCGTAGCCATGGCGGGCAAACGCCGCCTCGAGCCGGTCCGCATCGAGCAGCCAGACCGGGTAGCTGGCGTCATATATCCACGCCGGCACATGCTGGACGGCGAGCCTGTCGCCGCCGTTCCGGTGAGCCAGGGTACGGTCGATAAGCACGTAAGGCAATCCGAGCGACAGCAGTTCGTCGAGCCGTTCGTAAGGATTTTCAAGGTACTGCAGCGTGGCCGACGACAGGCCAAAGTTGGGCGCTATCGCTGCGGCACAATCTGTGATCGACAGGTAATAGTCCAGCGTCGCGGTCGTAAACTCGCGACGCCCCGCCTCGACATAGTGGGCCTGCTCGACGACACCCCAGCGAAGCTCAGGCAGGTGCCCGAGCACCGCGCGATGCTGATGGTACGAGCTGCCGAGCGCCCCGCCGAAATCCAGCACACGCAGATGCCCATTCTCGCGCGAGGCAGCGTAGAGCAGCCACGCAAGCAGCGGATGCGAATAGGCGGCCCGGTCATAGACCACAGTGTCGCGTTCATAAGCAGCCGTGCCTTCGTGCACAAGCCGGGTCGCAGCTACCGCTTTCTGGAGAATCGCCGGACGGTCATAGCCGCCGGCGGCAGCAAGGGCGTCGCGCCATAGCGTGTAATCCCCGTCGAAATAATTGTTGGTCGCCCGGTATTGCGCTTCGCGTTCCGCGCGCTCGTCCCGGCCCAATTGCGCAAAGGCACGGAAACCAAACAAGGTGAGATCGACGGTCTTCACGAACCGCCTTCCAGACATGCTGCGAACGGGACGCGCGGAAACTCGTCCAGCTCGCCTCCAGGCGTCGCGTTCACCACAGTAATTCCGTTAGCCGAGGCGATCTGCCTCAGCACGCGGTATTGACGCCAAAGCCGCGCAAGTGACTGAAATTCGTCGTGCCACGGCGTTTGCACTACGCCGCTCTCAGAGACCGAAATATCCTTGCCTGCTTGCACCCCCAACTCGAACGCATAACGATAATTTCGGCTACGGAAGTGATCGTGATCGACACCGAGCAGTGCAACGCGATTGAAACCGAGGTACATCGCGATCATTAGCGCCATCACCGGCACCGACTCAACCCTTGGGACCGGACCCGACAGGTCGATCAGTGCAGTCGATTCGATCTCGTCAAAGCTTTCTCTAAACGCAAGATAGTGAACCTTGCGGCCTTCAAACAACCCATGCTCGCGCACCAGCGCGGCCTCGGTCTCATTGAGGAACAGTTCCGCGGCTCCAAGTCGCGCGTGCATTTCACGAAACCAAGTCACGACATCCAGGGATTTCATACGCCCATAGGTCACTTGCGGAACACAGTGATAGCGTGGCGCGATTGCGGCATAGTCACGATGCAAATAACCGTTTGACACACTGATCACGGTCTTGCCGCGCAGCACCGCGAGATCAAGTCCTTTGGCGCTCGGTCCGTTGCCAAGGATAAAACAATGTTGCCCCGCGTGCCGTCCTCGCAACGCAGCATTGGCCGCGAGCGTTTGGGCGGAAAGCTCATCAGGCGGTATCGGGCGCGCACGCTCGAGCCAGCGCCGGCGCGCCACATGAACACCATGCGGGAGCAGCCAGGACAGCCAGCGAGCGAAACGCCTCAGGTTTGCAGCCATTTCACAACCTCATAGACCTCGGCATACCGCACGCCGATGCGCTGGCCAGCGTTTTCCGCTTCATTGCTGAAAAAACTGATCCACTTGGCCCCCGTCCGCTCCATCTCGGATTCGTGCGC
>NZ_JBFUBD010000010.1:0-51562 GCF_056405935.1 Polaromonas sp. P1_E3 | reverse complement strand
CTCCAGCGGTGCGTATCTGGCGGCGTCCTCGATGCGGCGTTTGAGGTCATCCTTGCTTTCCATCTCGCCGAACTTGGTGGTGACCAGGCCCAGCACCACCGTCTTGCCCTTGGGCAGGTAGCGCAGGGGCTTGAAGTCGCCGCTGCGGCTGTCGTCGTATTCGAGGAAGTAGGCGTCCAGGTCCATCTCCTTGAGCAGCGCCTCGGCCACCGGCTCGTAGTTGCCAGCCGCGGCGTGCGTGCTCTTGAAGTTGCCGCGGCACAGGTGCATGGCCAGCGTCATGCCCGCGGGCTTGTGCGCGACCACCTTGTTGATGAATTTCGCGTAGCGGTGCGGCAGCTCGTTGGGGTCGTCGCCGCGCTGGCGCGCCGCTTCGCGCATCTTCTCGTCGCAGAGGTAGGCCAGGTTGGTGTCGTCCATCTGCACGTAGGTACAGCCCGCCGCGGCCAGGCTGCGCAGCTCGTCGCCATAGGCTTTTGCCACGTCATCGTAAAAGGCCGGGTCGAGCTCGGGATAGGCCTCTTTGCTGATGCCGGCGCGGCCACCGCGAAAGTGCAGCATGGTGGGCGAGGGAATGGTGACCTTGGGCGTGTTGCCGGCGCTGACCTGGCTTTTGAGGTACTGGAAGTCGGCGAGCTGGATGTCTTTCACATGGCGCACCTTGTCAATCACGCGCATCACGGGTGGCGCCAGTTCCATGGTGCCGTCGGGCCGCTGGATGGTGACCGGGATGTCGGTTTTTACGCCGCCGATCTGCTCCAGGAAATCGATGTGGAAGTAGGTGCGGCGGAATTCGCCGTCGGTGATGCTTTTCAGGCCCACGTCTTCCTGGAACTTCACGATCTCGGTGATGGCCTGGTCTTCGACCTTGCGCAGCTGTTCGGGCGTGATCTGGCCCTTGGCTTTTTGTTCGCGGGCTTCCAGCAGGTACTGCGGGCGTAGAAAGCTGCCGACGTGGTCGTAACGGGCGGGTAATTTGGCGGTCATTGGGAAAGTCTCCGTAGTTGGCAAATCAGGATTTCACAGCTGCAAGCCCTCATCGTATTCCAGCAAAATCACCCCCTCATGAATACATAAACTCCGCATTTACCCTGAATTTTCCTGTTTTTCTTGGCTTTTCGGCAATTTATGTATACATTGAGTATCCATGAATGCCCCAGAATCGACTTTTCCCCTGAACGCCTGGTATGCCGCCGCCTATGACGTGGAAGTTGGGCGCACGCTGCTGGCGCGCACGATTTGCAAACAGAAGGTAGTCATGTTCCGCCGCACCGACGGCCAGGTTGCCGTGCTGGAGGACGCTTGCTGGCACCGGTTGCTGCCACTGTCCATGGGAACGCTGAGCGGCGATGAGGTGACCTGCGGTTACCACGGCCTGGTTTACAACGCGCACGGACGCTGCACCCACATGCCCAGCCAGGAAACGCTGAACCCTTCGGCCTGCGTGCGCGCGTTCCCGGTGGTGGAAAAGCACCGCTTTGTCTGGATCTGGCCCGGCGACCCGGCCAAGGCGGACCCGGCGCTGGTGCCCGACATGCACTGGAACGACGACGCGGCTTGGGCCGGCGACGGCAAGCTGATCACCGTGAAGTGCGATTACCGCCTCGTGGTGGACAACCTGATGGACCTGACCCATGAAACCTTTGTGCACGGCTCCAGCATCGGCCAGCGCGCGGTGGCCGAAGCGCCCTTTGTGGCCACGCATGGCGACCGCACGGCCACCGTGACGCGCTGGATGGAGAACATCGATGCACCGCCTTTCTGGGCCGGACAGATCGAGCATGCGCGCGGTTACAAGGGCAAGGTGGACCGCTGGCAAATCATCAAATTCGAAGCGCCCTGCACCGTGAACATCGACGTCGGCGTAGCCGAAGCCGGGTCGGGCGCACCGCCCAGGGACGGCCAGCCGGGCGACCGCAGCAAGGGCGTCAATGGTTTTGTGCTGAACAYGGTAACGCCGGAAACAGACGGCAGCTGCCACTACTTCTGGGCTTTCGCACGCAACTACTGCCTGGGTGAACAACGCCTGACGCACCGGCTGCGCGAGGGCGTGGCCGGCATCTTCCGCGAGGACGAGCACGTGCTGGAGGCCCAGCAAATCGCCATCGACGAACACCCGGACCACCAGTTTTACAACCTCAACATCGATGCCGGCTCCATGTGGGCGCGGCGCCTGATAGACCGCATGATCGCGCTGGAAAAACCGCCGGCACCCGTCATCGCCATCCGCCTGGCGGCCTGAGCCGGAAACCAACTCCCCATGCCAACCACAACAAATGCTATCAATTCAATAGCTGCTGGCGCTCATCCAGAAAGGGCTGCAGGCCAAAATAGCCTTGAAAGCGCACAGGTGCGGGCGCAGCTGCAGCTCCGCGAGATGATCCTGGCCGGCGAGTTGCCGGGGGGCGCCCGCATTGCCGAGCTGTCGATCGTCGAGAAACTTGGCTTTTCCCGCACACCTATCCGCGCGGCATTGATGCGGCTCGAGCAGGAGGGCCTGCTGGAATCGCTGCCCAACGGGGGCTACGCCGTGCGTACGTTTTCCGAACGCGACGTATCCGAAGCCATTGAGTTGCGCGGCACCGTTGAAGGCCTGTCGGCCAGGCTGGCGGCCGAACGTGGTGCACCCACCGTGGTATTGAACGAAGCCCGCGAATGCCTGGGCAAGATTGATGCAGTGCTCAGCCAGCCTGCGCTGGACGATGAGGCCTTCTCCTCCTACGTCGCGCTGAACGAGCGGTTTCATGAACTGCTCGGTGAAATGGCCGGCAGCAGCGTGATTGCCAAGGAACTCGAACGCGTGTTCAGCCTGCCTTTTGCGTCGCCTTCGGGTTTTGTGGTGGTGCAGGCCAATTCCCCGGGCGCGCGCGACATGCTGGTCGTGGCGCAGGACCAGCACCGCCAGGTGCTCGACGCCATAGAGCAACGCGAGGGCTCGCGCGCTGAGGCCATCATGCGCGAACACTCGCGCCTGGCCCAGCGCAACCTGCGCGCCGCCGTGGCCAGCCACAACCTGGACCAGATGCCCGGCGTGCGTTTAATACGAAAGAAATGACGTCCCCCCGAAGCGGCCTGCGGCCGCCTCCCCCCAAGGGGCGCCACCAGTGGCCCGGCAAAGCCGGTTCCACGGCGGCCCTCGAATTGAAGAGATCACGGAAAACTGAATGAAAGCCACCTCCAGCTGGACCGATGCGGTCATTGAATCTTTTGAGGACCTCACGCCCACCGTGCGCGAGTTCCGCATCCGGCCCACGGATGACGCAGCCACCGTGCAGCGCCACGACCCCGGCAGCCACCTGCAGGTGCAACTGCTGGTGGACGGCAAGCCGGAGCTGCGCTCTTACTCGCTGGTCGGTGAACCCGACGGGCAAAGTTATTGCATTGCGGTGAAGCGCCTGGACGACGGCCGCGGCGGTTCGCGCGCGATGTGGCGGCTGGCCGTCGGCGACCGGCTGCAGGTGAGCGGGCCGCGCAACCATTTCCCGCTCGACTTCAACGCGCCGGCTTACCTGCTGGTGGCCGGCGGCATAGGTATCACGCCGCTGCTGGGCATGGCGCAGGCACTGGCCGGGCGCTGCGCGCAGTCGGGCCGCTCCCTGCGCATGCTGTACGGCGTGCGCAGCGAAGCCGAACTGGCGTAYGGCCAGGCATTGCGTGCCTGCCTGGGCGAACATTTGCAGGCGGCCGTCGACGCACGCATCGATTTCGCCGCCGAGATCGCGGCGTTGCCGGCCGGCGCGCAAATGTATGTCTGCGGCCCTGTACCCATGCTGGATGCCGCGCGCCAAGCCTGGGAGGCCTCGGGCCGGCCGGCGACCGACCTGCGCTATGAAACTTTCGGCAACAGCGGTCGCTTTGCACCGCAGGCCTTCAGGGTGCATATCCCCCGCCACGCACTGGACATTACGGTGCCGGCCGACTGCAGCCTGCTGGACGCGCTGGAGCAGGCGGGGGTGCAGGCCGTCTTCGACTGCAAGCGCGGCGAATGCGGCCTGTGCACCCTGGACGTGCTGGCGCTGGACGGCGAGATCGACCACCGCGACGTATTTTTGAGCGAGCACGAGAAAAAGGAGAACACGCGGCTGTGCGCCTGTGTCTCGCGCGTGGTCGGTTCGGTGACGCTGGACTCTTCCTACCGGCCCGACGCCTGAGAGGACAACTTGTGTGCGATCACCAGGTCATGCGCGCGATGATCGCGCAATCGACCATGAACCAACGGCAACCCCGCGAACACTAACCCACACAATGAAGCCATGGAGGGCAGGTGATATGTTCACATATCGAACATTTGTGCTGATATCGCACTCATACTAGACTCGCACCGTTTTACGGGGCGGATGCCGGCAACCTGAACTCCGCCGCGTTTGACGCAGCAGCAAAGAACTGAAAACCATCCAGGAGACAAGCATGAAAAAACGTACCTTCCTCACCGCCGCCGCGCTGTCGGCCGCGGCACTTGCCGCCGCTCCCGCACTGGCCCAGGACAACACCTTCAAGATCGGCCTGATCCTGCCGATGACCGGCCAGCAGGCCACCACGGGCCGGCAGATTGAGGCGGCCGTGCGGCTTTACATGGCGCAAAACGGCGACAGCGTGGCGGGCAAAAAAATCCAGCTGATCGTGAAGGACGACACCTCGCTGCCGGACACCACGCGTCGGCTGGCACAGGAGCTGGTAGTCAACGACAAGGTCAACGTGCTGGCGGGCTTCGGCATCACGCCCTCTGCCCTGGCCACCGCGCCCATCGCAACGCAGTCCAAGACACCCATGGTGGTGATGGCCGCGGCAACGTCCAGCATTACGCAGGCTTCGCCTTACATCGTGCGCAGCAGCTTCACGCTGCCGCAGGTTTCGGTCGCGCTGGCTGACTGGGCGCCCAAGAACGGCATCAAGAAAGTGGTTACGTTGGTGTCCGACTACGGCCCCGGCATTGATGCGGAAAAATTCTTCAAGGATCGCCTGACCTTCAACGGCGGCCAGGTGACCGACGCGCTGCGCGTGCCGCTGCGCAACCCCGACTTCGCGCCCTTCCTGCAGAAGGTGCGGGACAACAAACCCGACGCGCTCTTTGTCTTTGTGCCTTCCGGCGCCGGCGCTGCGGTGATGAAGCAGTTCCTCGAGCGCGGCCTGGACAAGGCCGGCATCCGGCTGATCGCCACTGGCGATGTGACGGACGACGACCAGCTCAACGACATGGGTGACGGCGCGATCGGCGTGGTCACCTCGCACCACTACTCGGCGGCGCACCCCTCGGCCATGAACAAGAAATTTGTGGAAGCCTTTGCCAAAGCCAACAAGGGCCTGCGCCCGAACTTCATGGCCGTGGGCGGCTATGACGGCATGCGGGTGATTTACGAGGCGCTCAAAACCAGCAAGGGGCAGGGCGGTGGCGACGCATTGCTCGAAGCCATGAAAGGCCAGCTGTTTGAAAGCCCACGGGGCAAGATCTTTATCGACGCACAGACGCGCGACATCGTGCAGGACGTCTACCTGCGCAAGGTTGAAAAGAAGGACGGCCAGCTCTACAACGTGGAATTTGACGTGATCAAGGACGTCAAGGATCCCGGGAAGAACAAGTAACCCCCCGAAGCGCCGCTTCGCGGCGCCTCCCCCCTGCTGGGGGCAACCTCTGCGGCCCGGCAAAGCCGGTTCCGCGCCGTTCCTTGCGAAGATAAATGCTCACGATCCTCTTCGACGGTATTGCTTACGGCATGCTGCTGTTCATCCTGGCGGTGGGCCTGGCGGTGACCATGGGCCTGATGAATTTCATCAACCTCGCGCACGGTGCTTTCGCGATGGCCGGCGGCTACATCACCGTGCTGCTGATGCAGCACTTTGGCGTGCCTTTCTTGCTGTGCCTGCCGCTGGCCTTCATCGGTTCAGCGCTGCTGGGCGCGGTGCTGGAGCGCACGCTGTACCGGCCGCTCTACAACAAGCCGCACCTGGACCAGGTGCTTTTTTCGATTGGCCTGGTGTTCATGGCGGTGGCCAGCGTGGACTACTTCGTCGGCTCGACGCAGCAGATCGTGCAGCTGCCCCAATGGCTCAAGGGCCGCACCGAACTCGGCAGCGGCGCCTGGACGCTGGGCATGGGCCACTACCGGCTGTTCATCATCGCGGTATGTGCTGGACTGACAGTGGGCCTGCAATACGTGCTGACGCGCACGCGCTTCGGCAGCCGGCTGCGCGCGTCGGTGGACGACCAGCGTGTCGCGGCCGGCCTGGGCATCAACGTCAATATCGTGTTTCTCTCGACCTTCGCCATCGGCTCAGGCCTGGCCGGCCTGGGCGGCGCGCTGGGCGCCGAGGTGCTGGGGCTGGATCCGGGCTTTCCGCTCAAGTTCATGATTTATTTCCTGATCGTGGTGGCCGTGGGCGGCACCACATCGATCACCGGGCCACTGCTGGCCGCGCTGCTGCTGGGCATTGCCGACGTGGCGGGCAAGTACTACATCCCCAAGCTGGGCGCCTTCATCGTTTACAGCCTGATGATCGTGATTCTGATCTGGCGGCCCCAGGGCCTCTTTGTGCGCAAGGGCGGCAGATAAATGAACATTCAAACGTCCCTGCTCAAAAGCAGCCGCTGGAAGCTCTGGGAACCGGTGCTCTGGCTCGCCGCCTTCGCTGCACCGGTGCTGATGCCCAGCCATGCATCCATCATCAACGAGATCGCCATCGTTGCGCTGTTCGCGGTGTCGCTGGACCTGGTGCTGGGTTACACCGGCATTGTCTCGCTGGGCCATGCGGCTTTCTTCGGCATAGGGGGTTATGCCGCCGCGCTGTTCGCCAAGCTGGTCATGCCCGACCCGCTGGTGGGCCTGGCCGTGGGCATCGCCACCGCCACGCTGCTGGGCGCCGTGTGTTCGCTCACCATCCTGCGCGGCAGCGACCTGACGCGGCTCATGGTGACGCTGGGCGTGGCGCTCATCCTGCTGGAACTGGCCAACAAGCTGGACTGGTTGACCGGCGGCGCCGACGGCCTGCAGGGCGTGGTCATGGGGCCGCTGCTGGGCCGTTTTGAATTCGACCTCTCGGGACGCACGGCCGCTTATTACTCACTGGCGGTGTTGCTCGTCTTGTTTGTGCTGATGCGCCGCCTGGTGCATTCGCCGCTGGGTGCGACGCTCAAGGCGATACGCGACAACCGCCTGCGCGCCATGGCCATCGGCATTCCCGTCGCTTCGCGGCTGGCGGTGGTCTACACAGTGGCGGCCGGAGTGGCCGGCGCGGCCGGCGCACTGCTCACGCAGACCACCGGCTTTGCCTCGCTCGACCTGTTTGAATTCCACCGTTCGGCCGACGTACTGCTCATCCTGGTGGTGGGCGGCGCCGGCTGGCTGTATGGCGGCGTGGCCGGGGCGATCGTGTTCAAGCTGATGCAGGATGCACTCTCGTCCATCACGCCGCAGTACTGGACCTTCTGGATCGGCCTCTTCCTGGTGGTGCTGGTGCTGGTGGGGCGTGAACGGCTGGTCCGGCCGTGGACCTGGGGGCCGCAGCGCTGGCGCGGAGACCGGCCATGAACGCAGAGCCGCACAGCGAAGCGGTATTGTCCGCACAGGGCCTGGTGATGCGCTTCGGCGGCATTGCGGCGACCCATAATGTGAGCCTGAACCTGCGCCGCGGCGCACGCCATGCCTTGATCGGCCCGAACGGCGCAGGCAAGACCACGCTGGTCAACCTGCTGACGGGCGTGCTGCAGCCGACCGAGGGCCGCATCCTCCTCGACGGCGAAGACATCACACGGCTGGCGCCGCACCAGCGCGTCAAGCGCGGCATGGTGCGCACCTTCCAGATCAACCAGCTCTTCGACTCGCTTACGCCGCTGGAAACGCTTGCGCTGGCCGTGTCGCAGCAGGCGGGGCTCGGCGCCAAATGGTGGCAGGCACTGGGGCGCAACCGGCCCGTGGCCGAGCGCTGCGAACAGTTGCTGGAACAGTTTCACCTGACAGGAGTGATGGACCAGCCGACCCGCGTGCTGGCCTACGGCAAGCGCCGCCTGCTGGAGATCGCCGTAGCATTGGCCTGCGAACCGCGCGTGCTGCTGCTTGACGAGCCGGTGGCGGGCGTCCCGGCAGGCGAACGCGAAGAGCTGCTGCAAACCGTGGCCGCGCTGCCAGCTGACGTGTCGGTACTGCTGATCGAGCACGACATGGACCTGGTGTTCAGTTTTGCCACCACCATGACGGTGCTGGTCAACGGCACGGTGTTGACCGAAGGAACCCCTGAGGAAATCGCGGCCGACCCGCAGGTCAGGGCAGTCTATCTGGGCCATGGAGAGGAACATGGCGAGGGGATGGCCCATGGCTGAGCTCCTCAAAGTCGAGAAACTGCGCGCCGGTTACGGCGAGGCCGTGGTGCTGCACGAGGTGTCGTTCGCGCTGGGCGAGGGCCAGACGCTCGCGCTGCTAGGCCGCAACGGCACGGGCAAAACCACGCTGATCAACACGCTGGCAGGCGCGACGCGTCAGCACGGCGGATCCATCTCTTTCGGCGCGGGCGTAGCCATGGTCGCGTTGCACCGGTTGCCTTCGCATGAACGCGCGGCGGCGGGCATAGGCTGGGTACCGCAAGAGCGCAATATTTTCAAGTCGCTGACGGTACACGAGAACCTCACGGCGGTGGCGCGCCCGGGCAAATGGAATCCTGAGGGCGTTTACGGGATGTTTCCGCGCCTGGCCGAGCGTAAAGGAAACCTGGGCACCCAGCTGTCGGGCGGCGAGCAACAAATGCTGGCCGTGGGCCGGGCGCTGGTGCTCAACCCGAAGCTGTTGCTGCTCGACGAGCCCCTGGAAGGCCTCGCCCCCATCATCGTGGAAGAGTTGCTGCGGGCCATACGCCGCATCACGCGCGAAGAGGGCCTGAGCGCCATCATTGTGGAGCAGCATCCTCAGGCCATCCTCGCGATTTCCGACAGCGCCGTGGTGCTGGACCGCGGCACGGTGGTCCACGCGGGAACAGCCCAGGCCTTGCGGGAACAGCCCGAACGCCTGGACCAATTGCTCGGCGTGGCACGCTGAAAGGCGGCTTCCCCAGCCAGTTCGTTTCCATATTTCCCGCTTAAAGTGCTCAAAACCCGCCTTCGCGCCGCCATCGTGAATGAGCTTGGCCGCAAATGACTTTCTGTGCTGAAAAGTCAAAAGCGAAGCACCTTTTTGCGTAGATTCACTTACTAGGGTTTTCCCCTTCAACGGCCTACAATCGCAGACCTTACAAGAAATTGACGGTCGCCCCGACCGTTTCCGCTGGAGACCCTGCTGATGCCGACACCCCCGACCGCGACGCCCAATGGCAATGAAGCCAACCGCGAGGAAAAACGCGCCGAACTCCGCCGCGCCGCACTTGAATACCACGAGTTTCCAACTCCGGGCAAGATCGCCATCGCAGCGACCAAACAACTGACCAACCAGCGCGACCTGGCCCTGGCTTATTCCCCCGGTGTCGCGGCACCTTGCGAAGAAATCGTCAAGGATCCGAACAACGCGTTCAAATACACCAGCCGTGGCAACCTGGTGGCTGTGGTCACCAATGGCACCGCCGTCCTCGGCCTGGGCGACATCGGTCCACTCGCCGCCAAGCCCGTGATGGAAGGCAAGGGCGTGCTTTTCAAGAAGTTCGCTGGCGTGGACGTATTCGACATCGAGATTGACGAAAAAGACCCAGCGAAGCTGGTCGACATCATTGCCTCGCTGGAACCCACCTTCGGCGCGATCAACCTTGAAGACATCAAGGCGCCGGACTGCTTTTATGTGGAGCGCGAGCTGCGCAAACGCATGAAGATCCCGGTGTTCCACGACGACCAGCACGGCACGGCCATCACCGTAGGAGCCGCTGTTCTGAATGCCCTGAAGATTGTTGGCAAGGGCCCTGGCCAGGTGAAGCTGGTGACGTCCGGCGCGGGCGCGGCGGCGCTGGCCTGCCTGAACCTGCTGCTCAAGCTGGGCATCCAGCGCGAAAACGTGTTTGTGACCGACCTGGCGGGCGTGGTCTATGAAGGCCGCACTGAGCTGATGGACGAGGACAAGATCCAGTTCGCACAAAAGACCGACGCACGCACTCTCGCTGACGTCATCGCCGGCGCAGACATCTTTCTGGGGCTGTCCGCCGGTGGCGTCCTCAAGAAGGACATGGTCGCGAAAATGGCTGCCAAGCCCATCATCCTGGCGCTGGCCAACCCCAACCCGGAGATCACGCCTGAAGACGTCCGGACTGTGCGTGACGACGCCATCATGGCAACTGGCCGCACCGATTACCCCAATCAGGTCAACAACGTCCTGTGCTTCCCCTATATTTTTCGCGGCGCGCTGGATGCCGGCGCCTCCACCATCACGGTTGAGATGGAAATCGCGGCCGTGCATGCGATTGCCGAACTGGCCCAAGCCGAGCAGAGTGAAGTCGTGGCGGCCGCCTATGTGGGCGAAAAGCTCGCGTTCGGGCCTGAATACCTGATTCCCAAGCCCTTTGATCCACGCCTCATGATGAAAATCGCGCCTGCGGTGGCCCAAGCGGCAGCCGACAGCGGCGTGGCCCTGCGGCCGATCCAGGATATGAACGCCTACCGTGAAAGGCTTCAGAGTTTCGTCTATGCCTCTGGTACGGTGATGAAACCGATTTTTGCTGCCGCCAAGGCCGCCAGCCGCAAGCGCGTTGCCTACGCCGAGGGCGAAGAGGAGCGTGTACTGCGCGCCTGCCAGATCGTGGTGGACGAAGGGCTCGCGCGTCCGACACTGATTGGCCGCCCCGCCATCATTGCGCAGCGCATTGAAAAATTTGGCCTGCGCCTGAAAGAGGAGCTCGACTACGACGTGGTCAATGTCGAGCAGGATCACCGCTACCGCGATTTCTGGCAAACCTATCACCGCCTGATGGAGCGCCGCGGTGTCACCGTGCAGATCGCCAAGATCGAAATGCGCCGCCGCTTGACGCTGATCGCCGGCATGCTGCTGCATAAGGGCGACGTGGATGGATTGATCTGCGGTACCTGGGGCACGACGGCTCATCACCTGGACTACCTCGACCAGGTCATCGGCAAGCGCGAAGGCGTCAATACCTATGCCTGCATGAACGGTCTGCTGCTGCCTAATCGCCAGGTATTCCTGCTTGATACGCACGTCAATTGCGACCCGACAGCCGAGCAGCTCGCCGAGATCACCACCATGGCAGCTGAAGAAATGATGCGCTTCGGCATCAAGCCCAAAGCGGCCCTGCTGTCGCACTCCAACTTTGGCTCCTCCAACCTGCCCAGCTCATTGAAGATGCGCCGCACGCTGGAATTGCTGCGCGAAAAGGCGCCATGGCTCGAGGTTGACGGCGAAATGCATGGCGACATGGCGCTGGACGCGGATGCCCGCGCACTCATCATGCCGAACAGCACCTTGACGGGGGAGGCCAATCTGCTGGTGCTGCCCAATATTGATGCAGCCAATATTTCATACAACCTCCTGAAAACCGCAGCGGGCGGCAATATCGCCATCGGCCCGGTCTTGCTGGGTGCGAACAAGCCCATGCACATCCTGACCGCCACAGCGACAGTGCGCCGTATTGTCAACATGACAGCGCTCACGGTCGCGGACGCAAATGCGGGGCGATAAGCCGTAATTAGACAGCAAGTACTAACTTAGTTCACCAATAACCTCTGCCTTTACTGCCTAAATTTTCAGCATCCACTTGCGTTTTTTGGCCACATGCGGCAAACTACCTCTCTTGAAATTTAAGGGTTAACCCGAAAAATCGGCGGGTGGCTCTGAGATTCGAGAAAAGGTTTTTTCATGTTGCGCAATGGGTGGGCGGCCAAAACGGCCATGTTGCTGATTTGGGCAACCGGGCTGGCTGGGTCAATCCCCAGCATGGTGCAGGCAAAAGGCCCGGTTCCGATCGGGACCATAGCGGCAGTCCAGCTACCGCCCCAAGGACGCGACATGATGGTGCTGATTTACCAAGGCGGGCCTTTCAAGCATGAAAAGGACGGCGTGGTGTTCGGAAACCGGGAACGCCTGCTGCCGGCTCAAAGTCGCGGTTATTACCGTGAATACACCGTCAGAACGCCCGGTGAACGCAGCCGGGGAGCCCGGCGCATCGTTTGTGGTGGCTTGAAACCTGTCGCACCGGATGCCTGTTATTACACCGACGACCACTATGCGAGTTTTCGCAGAATCGTTCAATAAATTGAACTGTGGTCGTTATTTTTGAGTTTTTGACTTAAGAGAAAGAGTAGCGGAGATGGATACACCACTTCGTCGGGACAACGAAACGCCTTTGCGCAAGGACGGTGAAACGCCCTTGCGAGGCGTGCGTCCCAATATCGTTCAGTCCATACGGGCCTTCCGGGTGCAGGACCTGCAGGATGCCGCGACGCACCTGAACCAGCATTTCCTGTACGCCAACCTGGGCAACGCCCAGAGCAAGCAGGACGTACTGGACATGATTGCAGCGCAGTACACCTTTCCGGCCCATTTCGGCAAGAACTTCGACGCGCTGTACGACTGCATGACGGACCTGGTCCACAAGTCAGGCCCGCAGCCCGGCTTCATCGTCGTGCTCGAGCAGATTCCGGCCAACGCCAAGTTTGACAAGGAAGCGCGCGAGCAGTTGCTCGACATCTTCCGGGATGCCTCTGATTACTGGGCGGATCGCAAGATACCGTTCAGATGTTTCTATTCTTTTCTGTAGCCCGCTCCCCAGACATCGGCCAAGGGGATCGGGCGAATGAGGCCCAGCAAGCAGTCGCAGAAGGCGAAGAAATCATGCCTACCGACAAATTGGTAGACGTGTCGCCACTGGCGCTGCGCATGAGCAGTCCGTTTAATGCGGGTTACTGGCTCGCAGCTGCTTGAAGCAAATACGCGGCATTTCGAATGCCCATAAAAAACCCGTCTCTGACGGGTTTTTTTTATGGAGAATACCTGCGGCTCACGCTTGCAGTGCCTGCGCCAAGGCGATGTATTCGGCCACCGGAACTTCCTCGGCTCGCCGCTGTATGTCAAAGACCCCGCCAAAGCCGCGTGCTGCCAGCCATTGCCCCAGCGTGTGGCGCAGCAGTTTTCGGCGCTGGCTAAAGGCCACCTGCACCAGCTCGCTGAGGAGCTTGACGTCCAGCGTCACCGGCGCAGCATGCGGCACCATGCGCACTACCGCGCTGTCTACACGCGGCGGTGGATCAAAGCTGTGCGGCGGCACAAACAGCACGTTTTCCATTGCATAGCGCCATTGCAGCATCACGCTGAGCCGGCCGTACTCGCTGGTGGCAGGCACTGCCACCATTCGGTCAATCACTTCCTTCTGCAGCATGAAGTGCTGGTCTTCAATGACCTCCACGGCATCGAGCAAGTGAAACAGGATAGGCGTAGAGATGTTGTAGGGAAGGTTTCCGACGATCCGAAGTTTTTGCCCATCGGCACACGCCGTCCGCGCCAGTTGACGGACATCCACCTTCAACACATCGGACTCCACGACGGCAAGCTGGGGATGCAGCCGCAGCTGGCGTGCAAGATCGCGGTCCAGCTCGATGACCGTTAAATGTCCGACCCGCTCCACCAGGGGCTGGGTGAGAGCCGCYAACCCAGGTCCGATCTCCACCATCGCCTGTCCTGGGCGTGGAGCAATCGCCTGCACAATTCCCTCGATGATTCCCTGGTCCGTCAGGAAATGCTGGCCAAAGCRTTTGCGTGGAATATGTTTCACATCGGGGACGGCCCAAAGCCGCCAGACTGCATGCAAACAAGACTGCCGTTTTTTTGAAGGATCACCCCGAAACTGGTACCCGTGCAGTGCGTATGGGGCCGCAAGCAAGGCCCAAGGCGGGCATCACAGCTGCGGTGGATCACGGTACTCCACATAGGCACGGCCCCGAATCTCCTGGGCCCACAGTGCATAGGCTTCGTTTTGTTTTTTCTCGCGCAGAACGCCGCGCGCCATCTCCCGCTGTTCGCGCTGCGACAGCTGCGTTTCGCGGCGCTCCAGTACCTGAATAAGGTGAACCCCAAAGCGGGATACCAGCGGATCCGATATCTGGTTAGGGGCCAGGCCGTTCATGACCTTCTCGAACTCTGGCACAAACATGCCGGCGCTCGCCCAGCCGAGGTCCCCGCCTTCTTTGGCCGAAGCGTCGTCGCTATTTTCACGGGCAAGTGCCGCAAAATCAGCCTGACCGGCCTGGATTCGCCGCTTGAAACCTGCCAGCTTTTCAACCGCGGCGGCTTCGCTGACCTGGGGCGTCAATCTGAGCAGGATATGCCTGGCATGGGTTTGCACGACCATCATGCCCGGCATGCCGCCTTGCCGCTTTTCAATGACCTTCAGGATATGAAATCCCGCCCCGCTTCGGACTGGCCCCGCCAACCCCCCGGCCTGCAATTTACTTGTCGCCTCAACGAAGAGATCCGGATAACGATCCGCGGTCCGCAGCCCCATCAGGCCGCCTGAGGTGCGTGTGGGAGATGCCGAAACTTCTGCAGCCAAGGCAGTGAAGTCGGCACCGTTACGGGCACGGTCCATCACCTGCTGGGCCTTGGCCTGCAGCGCTGCGACCTGATCGGGTGTGGCATTTTCCGGCACGGCCACAAGAATTTCAGCGAGATTCAGCGCCACCGAAGACGATGGGGTACCGCCGTCCTGGTCGCGCAGAAATTGGTCGACGTCCTGCTCCGTCACCGTCGCACGCGCTTCCAGCTCGCGCTGACGCAGGCGGCTGACCAAAAGCTCGTCTCTCAATTCCGAGCGGAACTGGGCATAGTCGATCCTGTCGGCCTTCAGGCGGCTGCGCAGTTCGTCAACGGTAATCTGGTTCTGGCTGGCGACTGTCTGGACCGCAGCTTCGACGGCATTCTCATCCACCCGAAGGCCCGAAGTGCGCGCCATTTGCAGCTGCGCCTTGTCGCTGATCATGCGCTCAAGAATCTGGCCGACCAGTTCGCTGCGAGGTGGCACAGTCGCGCCCATCTGAAGCATTTGTTGCTCAGTACGAATCAGCTTGCTGCGAACCTCGTTATTGGTAATGGGCTCGGAGTTAACCACTGCAACAATGAAGTCAGCCTGCCGTTGCGCACCTCCTTGTGCTGGTGCAATCCGGGAGCCGGTGGCAGCATCAGGCAAGCGCAATGCCCCGGATGGCCGCAACCCCTGGGCCTGTGCCCCCCCCATCAGCACCATCGACAACGCAAGGGCCGTTACGACGGCCTGAGCCGGGTTGAAATGAGGTTCTGAAACAGCACGGTTATTAGTCATAAGTGGTAAAGCGGCTTGGTGCAATGGTATTTTCACGCAGATACTGGTAACGCGGAACATTGGATTTCAGGGTTTCCAGGGGGTTGGAGCCGAGGCGTGAAAACCCGACCAGCTCAAGCTGGAACAGAATGCGCGTACTCGCGCTTCCCGTGCCTGTCTGGGAGCGCTGAAGCACAACGCGGCCTATCCAGCAGCAACCATCGTATTCCACACCGATGATGGAATCGACCAGTTTTTTATCCAGCATGCTGTAGTTCAGGCGGCCGACGGCATAGTAGCGGCCACCCCCCTGGCCTTGCCCCGCACCCAGGTCTTTTCCCTTGTCGCCCCACAGATCGTTGATGGGCCACTGCCAGCCCACGTCAATTTGCTCACTGACGTTGCGCTGGCGCCTGAATGCAGCGCTGATGACGTGGTAATTGCTGGGGTTGTAACGCACACCGATCGATGCCCTTTCGGACTGCCTGGCCTTCGGGTTGTACTGGACCGTCGTGTCAAAAGACCATTGCGGTACCCAGTTGACGGAGGCACCGACCAGCAAGTCGCTGATGCGGTCGGTGACCGGCAATACACCCGGCAAAGTCACCCTCTGGTCTTCAAAGCGAAAACGCTGCGCAACGCCGACACGCACGGCTTCGGCACCGGTCGATGGATCCAGCAGGCGCGAGGTGACGCCCAGGGTCAGCAGATTGGCGTCTGAAATACGGTCACTGCCGCCAAAGGCATTCTCGGTAAAAACCGTCGCAAAGTTGTAGTCATTGGACGCCGAGTCGTAGTTGGGCAGGAAGCTCTGGTCGCGAAAGGGTGTGCGGACATAAAAGGCGCGCGGTTCCAGGGTCTGCGTGAAGCTTCGTCCCAGGAAGCTGGCGTTTCGCTCAAACTGAATGCCGCTGTCCAGGCTGAAGGTGGGTACAACGCGCGATGTCGTCGTCATGCCATTGGGCAGCGCCGAATCAAATTTGTAGCTCGTGGCGTGCAACTGCACTTTGGGGGTGATATATCCGCCCGGCAACAACCATGGGCGGCTCAATTGCAGCCGGGTGAACGCCCTGTCGCTGTTGGGCTGGCTCGTCAGCCGGCTGTCTGCCGAAAAGCGGGTGAAGTCACCTTCCACAGACCAGTCGAATCCATTGCCCAGCCCCAGCACGGGCGCATCCACACGGTTATAGCCGGCCGTGAATTGAGGCAGGCGGTCGTAAGGCGGGATGATGGGCGATGTGACATCCTGCAGGGTCTGCCACTTGAGCGTTCGCACGGACGAAGAAAAGAATCCCCGATTCCAGGACACGATCGCATCCTGGGCCAAAAGACGATCCGTCGTAGCGCCCTTGACAGCTGAAAAGTCGCGCCAATAGTCGTTATCGCTGACCCGGTTCACATTCAGATTGACGGCAAGGTCGCCCACGGAGGACAAGCCCGTGCTAAGGGCCCCGATATGCTGATAACCGTAAGACCAGCGGTCGCGGCTGCGCAGCCTGTCTCCAGGAAGGAAATTTCCGCGCAATTCCCCCTTGTACTTCGGCTCCAGATAGCGAAACTCACCGGCCAGGTCCACGCCGCGCTTGGTCATCAGGGTGGGCGAGAACGTCGCGTCCCGGTTCGGCGCGATATCAAAATAATAGGGCTGGCGGTACTCAAAGCCGTTTTCCGATCCCATGCCGATAGTGGGCGGCAGGAGGCCCGACTTGCGTTTGTCGCTCAACGGAAAACTGAATTTGGGAAAGCCCAAAATGGGCACATCCTTGAAGCGCACAACCGCCCCGGTGGCAACGCCAACCTCGCGTTCCAGGTCAAACTCGAAGCTCGTGGCGCTCAATACCCACGAGGGCTTCCAGCTGGCCTCGTCATTGCGCTCACAGGTGGTATAGCTGGCGCGCTGCGCCGCCAGGTTGTTTTCATCAATGAAATCGACCCGCTCTGCCTGGCCGTTGCCTCCATTGCTGAGGAAGCGGTAAGTGGGCGTGGTGAAGAAGCCTTCAAACCGGTCCAGCTTGAGCTCGAGTTCGGGGCCTTCAAACCTGTTGCCGGCGCGGTTGATACGGACATTGCCGCGGCTTTTAAGCTGGTCTTCGGGCTGGTAGTACTCGATACGGTCAGCGCGGATGGCGGTAGAGCCGCGGCGCAGTTCCGCATTGCCGTCAATCACGGTCTCCAGATCGGGGCGTCCCGTAATGCGGTCGCCAAAGACAAATGTAGGCCCCTTGTCCTGCGGGTCGCTGGACACCTGCTCTGCCAGCTGTGGCGAAGACTTGAGTGTGGGGCTGTCGCCTGCGGGTGCGGTGGCCGCGGTCTGGGCGTGCGCCGTCCCGGAACCCATCACCCCCAGCGCTGCGCAAACCACCAGCGTGGAGACAGCCTGAGCTATCGGCGAGAGAATAAAAGGGGAGGGGGATGCGCGGCGCATCGTTTATGTGAGATAAACCCGTTTGTAAAATCAGGCCTGATTATCCATGACCCTCTACTCCGTTCCCACAACGTCGAACCGGCAGGCTCCTGCAAGCCCGGCAGGGACTGCAAAAGCATGACCACCCCTTCCATCGCGTGGGCCGATCCGGCACGGGCCATCGCCTTCGAAGCCTGGCTGGCGGCCACGGCTTCACAGCACAACCTGCAGGCCAGCACCGTCAGGCCGGCATCCGCTGACGCAAGTTTTCGCCGCTACTTCCGGGTCGACTCAGCCACGGGTAAGGGCAGTTGCATTGTCATGGATGCCCCCCCGGCACAGGAAGACTGCAAACCGTTCGTCAAGGTGGCTGGCCTGATGAGCGATGCCGGCCTGAATGCACCGCGCGTACTGGCGTGGGACGAAGCACTGGGCTTCATGCTGTTAAGCGACCTGGGTGCGCAGACCATGATGGACGCCATCGCGCCGCCAGCCGAGGTGAATGCCATTGCCAGCCCGACGCCGGAGCACTACGAGTTGTATGCCCATGCGGTGGACGTCCTGGTGCGCTGGCAACTCGCCTCGCAGCCCGGTGTACTTCCTCCCTATGACGACGCACTGCTGTCGCGCGAGCTCTCGCTTTTCCCCGACTGGTACGTGGCCAAACACCGCGGGCTGGCGCTGGACACCGGCCTGCAGGACAAACTGAACGTCATCTTCGAACAGATCAAGGCCAGCAACCTGAACTCGCTCGATAGCGCCCGGGTATTTGTGCATCGTGACTTCATGCCGCGCAATCTCATGATCACCCGGCCCAGCAACGCAGGGGGCATGCAATTTTCCGACGGGCCGCCCCTAGGGAAATTAGCCCTCTCGGGGGGCAGCGCAGTACGCGAAGCGACAAGCGTGGGGGCTCCACCTTTGGGCGTACTGGATTTTCAGGACGCCGTCTACGGCCCCATCACCTATGACATCGCCAGCCTGATGCGCGATGCCTTCCTGACTTGGGAAGAGGATTTTGTGCTCGACATCACCGTGCGCTACTGGCAAAAGGCCCGCAAGGCCGGCCTGCCGGTGGGCGATGACTTCGGCGAGTTTTACCGGGCCCTGGAATGGATGGGCCTGCAGCGCCACCTCAAGGTGCTGGGCATCTTCGCGCGCCTTACGCTGCGCGACGGCAAACCCAAATACCTGGCCGACACGCCGCGCTTCATCCGATACGCCCGCAATACCGCCGCGCGGTACCGGCAACTGGGGCCGCTGATGGTGTTGCTCGACGAGATTGAAGGCAACGAAACCCGCGTGGGTTACACGTTTTGATGCAAAATCAGGCTGCAACGCCCGCTGGTTGTGCGCAAGCAGCTATTAAATTTATAGCATTCACGCCTTTCCAACCTTGCATCCTCCTGCATCCGCACCATGACCGCGCGATTTTTCGCTGACATTGCCCTGGTGCCGGGCAGCACCATCAGCCTGCCGCCGTCGACTGCGCGGCATGTCCAGGTCCTGCGCATGCAGCCCGGCGATTCACTGACGCTATTCAACGGCCAGGGAGACGGGCAGCCCGGCAGCGAGGGAGAGTTTGACGCCACCGTCCAGCGCATGGGCCGCAGCGACGTGGAAGTCCTGGTCGGGGCCTACACCGCGACAACGCGTGAAGCGGACCGGGCCATCCACCTGGCCGTCGCTATGCCCGCCAACGAACGCATGGACTGGCTGATTGAAAAAGCCGCCGAACTGGGCGCCGCCAGCATCCAGCCCCTGATGAGCGAGCGCAGCGTGCTGCGCATCAAGGGCGAGCGCGCCGATAAAAAACTGTCGCACTGGCGCGGCGTGGCCATCGCCGCCTGTGAGCAATGCGGCCGCAGCCGTGTGCCGCTGATCCACGACGTGGCCAGCCTGGCCGACTGGCTGAAAAATATGCCGGACGCGGCGGCTGGCGAAGCCCGCCTGTTGCTTTCGCTGCAGGACGGCGCGCAGCCGCTGGCCCAGGCAGCCCCCGGCAGCGGCGCCCTGGTCTTTCTAAGCGGCCCGGAGGGAGGGCTCAGCCCGGCGGAAGAAAAAGCCGCCGTGGCCGCCGGTTTTATGCCTGTCACCCTCGGGCCCCGCGTGCTGCGGGCCGAAACGGCGCCCCTGGCCTGCCTGTCGCTGCTGACCCTGAACGGAGCCCGTCCGTGAACCGCAACCTCTGGCTGCTGGCCATTTGCCAGGGTTTGTTCCTCACCAACAACGTCACGTTCATTGCCATCAACGGCCTCGTCGGCCTGAATCTGGCGCCGCTGGGCTGGATGGCAACCTTGCCTGTCATGGGCTATGTGGTCGGCGGTGCGTTGTCGACCTCGGTGGTGGCGCACACGCAAAGACGCTTTGGGCGCAAGACCTCATTCCAGCTCGGCCTGCTGGTGGCGGTGGCGTCGGCCCTGGTGTGCTGCTATGCGGCTTACAGCAAAAACTTCTGGCTGCTGGTGGCGGCCACGGTGGTGGCGGGCTATTACGCTGCCAATGCCCAGCTCTACCGCTTTGCCGCCGCTGAACTGGCCCTGCCGGCGTTTCGCGAGAAAGCCATTTCACTGGTGATGGCCGGCGGCCTGCTGGGTGCGGTGGCCGGGCCCAACCTCGCGGCCCGTACCCGGGAACTGACCGCCACCCCTTTCGCCGGCGCCTACCTCGCGCTGGCCGGCGTGGCGCTGCTGTCAATGACGCTGCTGGCCTTCATCCAGTTTCCACCGCCAGAAATCGGCAGCCACGGCCGCCGCGCCGGGCCGCCCCAAGCAAGGCCAGCCCCCTCGGGGGGCAGCGCAGTACACGCAGTGACGAGCGTGGGGGCGCATGAAGGAAGGCCACTTTCAGAGATCATGCGGCAACCGGTCTTCATCGTGGCTGCGGCGGCCGGCGCGCTGGGCTTTGGCGTGATGAACCTCTTGATGGCCGCCACGCCCATCGCCATGCAGGTTTGCGGCCTGCCGTTTTCCAGCGTGGCGCTGGTGCTGGAATGGCATGTGATCGGCATGTTCGCGCCCGGCTTTTTCACCGGCCACCTGATCCGGCGCTTTGGCACCTTGCCCATCATGGCGGTGGGATTGGCCCTTAATGTCGTGTGCGTGCTTATCGCGCTCTCCGGTGTGGAGCTCCAGCAGTTTCTCGCTGCGCTCTTTTTGCTGGGGCTGGGCTGGAACTTCCTCTTCACCGGCAGCACCACGCTTGCGCTCACGGCTTACCGCCCCGAAGAAAAGGACAAGGCACAAG
This sequence comes from Polaromonas sp. P1_E3, assembly GCF_056405935.1. Classification (NCBI taxonomy): domain Bacteria; kingdom Pseudomonadati; phylum Pseudomonadota; class Betaproteobacteria; order Burkholderiales; family Comamonadaceae; genus Polaromonas; species Polaromonas sp. P1_E3. The sequence continues at coordinate 30,711 of NZ_JBFUBD010000010.1, read as the reverse complement.
GCGCGCTCAATTTCTGCATTTTTGCCGTCCTGGCGATCTCTTCGCTGGCTTCCGGTGTGCTGGTCACCACACAAGGCTGGACGCTGTTGAACCTGGGGTCACTGCTGCCGCTGGGGTTGACCGCGTGCGCGCTGGCGTGGCTTGCGCTGGATCGGCGCAGATCCCGAACCGCCTGAGGTTCATCGCAGGCTTCGCTGGCGCAACGTGTGTGCTACGAATTTTATAGCTGCTTGCGCACAACCAGCAAGCCCTGTGGCTGTTTTATCTAAAACCGGGCATCCAGCCAGGCCTTGAGCGTATCAAAGACCGGCTCCGGATCAGCTTCATTGAAGAGCTCATGGTAAAGCCCGTCAAAGCAGCGCGTTGTCACGGTTCCGCCTTTGACGGCAGGCGAATTGGCGGCGTTTTCAGCAAAGGCGCGGCTTCCGGCCGGATTGACCAGGCGGTCGGCGCCCGCATACATGAGCAGGGTGGGGGTGGTCCAGCCGGCAGCGGCAGCGACTGTCGCGGGGCCTGCTGTCGCAATGAACTTGCCCAGGCGCGTGGAAATCTTGCGGTGCACCTGCCGGTCGGCCAGATACTTTTTCACGACTTCAGGGTCATGGGAAAGATAGCGCGTGTCCAGCCCGTTGTTGATACACAGGTCCGGCGCCAGCCTGGGCATGACCGCCAGCAGCAGTTTTTGCACGATGCTCAGCCCCGCATCCAGGGCCGGCGATGACATCACGAGGCCTTCCACCCGCCGGATTTTCAATGCCACCAGGCCGCTTGCCACCAGCCCGCCCAGGCTATGGCCCAGCAAAACCAGCGGCAGCTCCGGCGCGTGCCCGGCCGAGGCAGGCGCCTCCAGCAAGCGCTGGCAGCGCAACCGCGTGTCGTCGATCACTTCGGCAAGATCGTCAAGCAGTGCGGTCTCATTGGGCAAGCCGCCCCGCGGGCCGCCTGACTCGCCATGGCCGCGCTGGTCATAGGCACGAACGGCAAATCCCCAGTCGAGCAGACGGCTTGCCACGTGCTCATAGCGGCTGGCGTGCTCACCCAGGCCGTGAACCAGCAGCACCACGGCGCGCGGCGGCAGCGCACGCTGGCCCATTTCGTTAGCCCAGGTGTCCAGCGGCCACTCATAGAGCGCCAGGTTTTCACCGTCACGGGCCGTAAATGGTGCTAGGACCGTGGAATGCATGACACGACGGCCCAAGCCCTGGCTGCAAACCCGGCTGGAAAATGTGCAACCGGCAAAGCGCGGTCAGGAAAAATGCCTTTCACCGAACTCAACCGGGGACGCGGGCCATGACATGGGCGACGGCCGCTGTCAGCTTTTTGGCATAGGGCACGTTGAGGAATTCGTTGGGCCCATGGGCATTGCTCTTGGGGCCCAGTACGCCGCAAACCATCATCTGCGCCTTCGGAAAGCCCTTGCTCAGCATGCTCATCAATGGAATCGTGCCGCCCTGGCCTATGGTGCCGCAGGGCGCGCCAAAGAAACTTTGCGATGCATCGTTGAGCGCATTCTCAAACCACGGCACGGTACTGGGCGCATTCCAGCCGGTGGCGCCGCCGTTGCTTTCAAACGTGACCTTCGCCTGGTAGGGCGCGTTGTCTTCCAGCAGTGCCTTGAGCTCCTGCACTGCGGCGCCGGCGTCGATCAGCGGCGGAAAGCGCAGCGAGAGCTTGAATGCGGTGTAAGGCCGCAGCACATTGCCGGCGTCTTTGAGCGCCGGGAAGCCCTCGGCGCCCGTCACGCTCAACGTGGGACGCCAGGTGCGGTTGAGCAGCGCTTCCACGGGGTCGGTCGTAGTGGGCAAGGCAAACGCACTGGAGCCTTCGCAGTCGTAATGCGCCCACGGAAAGCGCTTGTAGATCTCTTCGCCAAGAATCTTGGCGGTGGCCTGCGCCTGGGCCAGCCGATCGGCCGGAATCTCACAATGAAAACTCTGCGGCAACAGGCGCCCCGTCTTGCTGTCCTCCAGGCGATCCAGCACCTGGCGCATGATGCGAAAGCTCGATGGAACGAGGCCGCTCGCGTCGCCGGAGTGCACGCCTTCGGTGAGGATTTCGACCTTGAGTACGCCGGCTGCATTGCCGCGCAGGCTGGTCGTCAGCCACAGCTGGTCGTAATTGCCCGCGCCGGAATCCAGGCACACCACCAGCGCGACTTCGCCGAGGCGCTCGCGCAGCGCGTTGACGTAGGGCAGCAAATCGTAAGAGCCGCTTTCCTCGCAGGTTTCGATCAGGCCGACGATGCGCGGGTGCGGCACGTTCTGGGCTTTGAGCGCCTGAACGGCGGCGATGCTGGCGTAGACGGCATAGCCGTCGTCGGCGGCGCCACGGCCGTAGAGCTTGCCGTCCTCGTACTTCGCCGTCCAGGGGCTCAAGTCATTGCGCCAGCCGGTGAATTCGGGTTGCTTGTCGAGGTGGCCGTACATCAGCACGGTTTGCGTCGAATCGGCGCGCGTGGCCGGAATCTCGAAAAACAACACAGGGGTGCGGCCTTCAAGGCGCACGATTTCGAGTGTCAGGCCCTCCACTTTTTGCGCCTCGACCCAGGCCGCCGCATTGCGCATCACCGTGTCGATATAACCGTGCTGCGCCCAGTCGCTGTCGAACGTGGGGGACTTGGCAGGAATGGCGATGTAGTCAGTGATCTGTTTGACGATGTCGCCGTCCCACTGGGCCGTCACTTGGGAAAGGGCCTGGGCGGCGTTGAGGATGCTGGCGGGGATTTCGCGGTGCAGGGGGGCGTTCATGGGAGGGCTCCGAGGGAAATTGTCGGCTTTCAGGGCGGCTTTTGGCCGCGGCAGCTGCTACTGTACGCTTCCGACACAGACCGCGCCACCGGCCAGGGGAAGACCCGCAATTGGAGAATTCGACCTACAGCGCCCACGGCCGGCGGGAGCAAAGATAAATTTCCAGTTCTCCACGGGATTTGGACAAGAGAACGAACCAGCGACCAGCACGCCACGGAGCCGCCATGACACCAGCCAGCCGCACCCCCACAAACCCTTCCGCACCGGCCAATTCCCGCATCCGCGCGGGTGTAGGCGGCTGGACCTATGAGCCCTGGCGCGACAACTTCTTCCCGCCCGGCCTGCCGCACAGCCGCGAGCTCGAATACGCGAGCCGCCGGCTGAGCGCCATCGAGGTCAACGGCACCTACTACGGCACGCTCAAGCCGGCCAGTTTCAAGAAGTGGCATGACGAGACACCCGACGGCTTTGTGTTTTCCCTCAAGGCCACGCGCTACGCCACCAACCGCCGCGTGCTGGCCGAGGCCGGCGAGTCCATCCAGCGCTTCACGGAAAGCGGCATCAGCGAGCTGGGCGACAAACTGGGCCCCATCGTCTGGCAGTTCATGCCCGGCAAGGTGTTTGAAGCCGGGGATTTCGAGGCCTTCCTCGCGCTGCTGCCCAAGCAGGTGGACGGCCGGGCACTGCGCCACGTAGTCGACGTGCGCAACGAAAGTTTCATGTCGCCCGACTACCTCGCGCTGGCGCGTCGTTACAAGGTGGCCACCGTATTTACCGATGCCGACAAATTCCCGTCCTTCGCCGATCTCACAGGCGACTTTGCCTATGCCCGCCTGATGATGAGCGACGCAGGCCTGGAAACTGGCTACGAGGAAGGCGCGCTGGACGCCTGGGCTGAACGTGCAAGGCAATGGGCAGGAGGCGACGCGCCGGCCGACTTGCCGATGCTGGAGGATGCGCCATCGCAAGGCAAGCCGCGCGACGTGTTTGTGTATTTCATCAACGGCGCCAAGGAGAGGGCGCCGGCTGCGGCGATGGCGTTTTTAAGCCGCCTGGGCTTTACGCATGCAGATCAAGCGTAAGACGCCATGGCCTCGCCGAGCCGCACTTCGCGGCCGGGCGCCCACTCCGGGTTGAAGCGCAGCGGCCCTTTGGGAAACAGCATGACGACGGTGGAGCCCAGCAGGAAGCGGCCCATTTCTTCGCCCTGCTTCAGGCGGATCGCGGAAGTCGGCTCATCGGGGTAGTCCCATTGCCGTACCACCTTGCCGCGCGGCGGGTTGACGACGCCGTGCCACACCGTGGCCATGCTGCCGACAATCGTCGCGCCGACGAGCACCAGCACAAAGGGCCCGCGCGCCGATTCGAAGACGCAGACCACGCGTTCATTGCGCGCGAACAGCCCCGGCACGCCGCGCGCGGTGACGGGGTTGACGGAAAACAGCTCGCCCGGCACGTACACCATGCGCACCAGCCGGCCGTCGCAAGGCATGTGGATGCGGTGGTAGTCGCGGGGGCTCAGGTACAAGGTGGCAAAGTGGCCGTCCTGGTAGTGCGCGGCCAGCGCCGCATCACCGCCCACCAGCGCGGTGGTGGAATAACTGTGGCCCTTGGCCTGGAAGATCTGGTCTTTTTCGATCACGCCGAACTGGCTGACGGCACCGTCCACCGGCGAGATCAGTTCGGCATTTGCCAGCGGGCGGGCGCCGGGCTTGAGTGCGCGCGTGAAGAAATCGTTGAAGGTGAGATAGCTGGTGATGTCCGGGTTGAGCGCCTCGTCCATGTTGACCCGGTACTTGGCGACAAAGCGGCGGATGATTTCCGTGGTCACCCAGCCGCGCTCGCGCGAGGCCACGAAACCGGCGAAGGAAGTCAGCGCCTGCTTGGGAAACAGGTACTGGGGGAGGACGGCGAATCGGTCGGACACTAGGCGGCTTGAAGGGTGGAGGAAGGGCCATTCTATCGATGCCCAAACGCCACCGCCGTCGTCCGAAGGCGACTTACTGTGCGGGATAACCCGCTTCGGCGAGCGCCGCCGCCACCGCCTGCCGGTCTTGCGAAGACTGCACCACGACCTTTTTGGCAGCCAGGTCTACGCTGACCTGCGCGGCCGGGTCCAATGACTTGACGGCCTGGGTGATGGCGCCGGCGCAGTGGCCGCAGCTCATGGCGGGAATGTTGAATTCCATCGAAGGTTCCTTGGGTTTGTTAAAGGGTTTGAACAGGAGTGGAGTCTGAACCTTCCCATGGGGGCAGGGTCAAGCCACCCCGGCCAAATCCCGCTCCGCGCCCGGGGCTATTGTCGCGAGGGCTTGACCCTCCCATGGTGGTAAGGTTCAGACTTCCCCTCATGAACACCAGCTCCTCCTTCAAAACACCTTCAGCCGCGGCCGCGCTGGCCGAGTGGCGCTTTCCCGTCCAGGGCATGAGCTGCGCCTCCTGCGTGACACGTGTGGAACGCTCGCTGGCCGATATCCCCGGCGTCCAGGACGTCAGCGTCAATTTTGCGACCGAACAGGCCAGCCTCAAGGCGCGCGCCGATGTCGGCATGGACACGCTGAAGGCCGCCGTCGCGAAAGCCGGTTACAGCGTGGCTGAGCAATCCCTGCAACTCAAGATTGACGGCATGACCTGCGCTTCCTGCGTTTCGCGCGTGGAAAAGGCCCTCAGGCAGGTGCCAGGCGTGCTCTCGGCCAGCGTCAACCTGGCGACCGAAACCGCCGAAGTCAACGTGGCGGGCAACGCCGCCATACTGCCGGCGCTGGTGGCGGCAGTGGCCAAGGCCGGCTACCAGGCGAGCGAAATCCCCGCTGCCGGCGCTCGCGTGGGCAAAACTGCCGCCCCCTGGTGGCCCATCGCGCTGGCGGCCGTCCTGTCGGCGCCGCTGGCCCTGCCCATGGTGGGCACGTTCTTCGGCAGGGACTGGATGCTCGATGGCTGGCTGCAGTGGCTGCTCGCCACGCCGGTGCAGTTCTGGCTGGGCGCGCGCTTTTACCGTGCCGGCTGGAAGGCCTTGCGCGCCCGCACCGGCAATATGGACTTGCTGGTCGCCCTGGGCACCTCGGCGGCCTACGGCCTGAGCGTCTACCAGTTGCTGCGCCATGGCGGCCACGGTATGGCGCACCTGTATTTCGAGGCTTCGGCCGTGGTCATCACGCTGGTGCTGCTGGGCAAGTGGATGGAAGCGCGCGCCAAGCACCAGACTACCGCCGCGATACGCGCGCTGCAGGCGCTGCGCCCTGACACCGCGCGCCGCCGCCGGGGCGGGAAAGATGAAGATGTCGCCCTGCAGGAGATACAGGTCGGCGATTTGGTCGTGGTGCGCCCCGGCGAACGCATCGCGGTGGACGGCGAGGTCGTCGAAGGCGCCACCCAGGTCGACGAGTCCCTGATCACCGGCGAAAGCCTGCCTGTGGCGAAGCACGCGGGCGATCACGTGACCGGCGGCGCGGTCAATGCCGAAGGCCTGGTCGTGGTCCGCACCACGGCCATAGGTGCGGAGTCCACGCTGGCCCGCATAGTGCGCATGGTGGAGTCGGCGCAAGCCAAAAAAGCGCCGATACAGCGGCTGGTCGACCAGGTCAGTGCAGTCTTCGTTCCCGTGGTCATAGGCATTGCCCTGATCACGCTGCTGGGCTGGGGCCTGGCGACGCAAAACTGGGAAGCCGCCATCCTGAACGCCGTCGCCGTGCTGGTGATCGCCTGCCCGTGCGCGCTGGGCCTGGCCACGCCCACCGCCATTATGGTGGGCACCGGTACCGCCGCCCGCCAGGGCATCCTGATCAAGGACGCCGAGGCGCTGGAGGTGGCGCACAGCGTCAGGGTCGTGGCTTTCGACAAGACCGGCACATTGACCGAAGGCAAACCTGAGCTGGTGGCGCTGGAGCCCCATGGCATCACGAACCATGAACTGCTGGCCTGGGCCGCGGCGATCCAGTCGGGCAGCGAACACACGCTGGCCAAGGCCGTGATGCGGCGCGCGGCGGAGCAGTCGCTCAAGGTCCCCGCCGCGACGCAGCTGCGCGCCGTGGCGGGACGCGGCATGGCCGCCGTGGTGGCGGGCCGCGAACTCCGGCTCGGAAGCCCGCGCTTCATGCAGGAGCTGGGCCTGGACCTCGACGCGTTCACCTCGCTGAAGGCCCGCGCCGTGGAACTCGAAGCCCAGGGCCGCACCGTGTCCTGGCTCGCCGATGTCTCCAGTGCGCCCCAACTGCTCGGGCTGCTGGCCTTCGGCGACACGCTCAAAGCCAGCGCGGGGGCCGCCATTGCCCGCCTGCACGCACTGGGCATACAGACCGCCCTGGTGACCGGCGACAACCGCGGCAGCGCGGAAACCGTGGCGCGGCAACTCGGCATCGACATCGTGCACAGCCAGGTGCTGCCGGAGAACAAGGCCGCCATCATCGGGCAACTCAAGGCCGGCGTGCAGGCAGAGGGCGGGCGCGTCGCCATGGTCGGTGACGGCATCAACGATGCGCCGGCGCTGGCCGCCGCCGACGTGGGCATCGCGATGTCTACCGGCACCGACGTGGCCATGCACGCGGCCGGCATCACGCTGATGCGCGGAGACCCGGCGCTGGTCGCCGGCGCCGTCGACATCTCGCGCCGCACCTACGCCAAGATACGCCAGAACCTGTTCTGGGCCTTTGTCTACAACGTGGTCGGCATCCCGCTGGCCGCGCTGGGCCTGTTGAGCCCCGTGATTGCCGGCGCCGCCATGGCGCTGAGCAGCGCCAGCGTGGTGATGAACGCGTTGCTGCTGCGCCGCTGGAAAGGAAACACCCCATGACCGACACCACAGGCACCATTGACATCGGTCCGCTCAACATCGGCCAGGCCGCCGCGCGATCGGGTGTATCGGCCAAGATGATCCGCCACTACGAGTCGCTGGGCCTGCTGCCCACAGTGCACCGTACCGACGCGGGCTACCGCCAGTACGGCGAGAAAGAGGTGCACACGCTGCGCTTCATACGCCGCGCCCGCGATCTGGGTTTCAGCATGGCCGAGATCGCCGAGCTGCTCAAGCTGTGGCAGAACAAGCGCCGCGCCAGCGCGGACGTCAAGCGCATCGCCCTGGCCCACGTGGCCGACCTGGAGCGCCGCATCGCCGAGATGGAGGCGATGAAGCAGACTCTGGGCCACCTGGCCCATTGTTGCCAGGGCAACAGCCGGCCCGACTGCCCTATCCTGAGCGAGCTGGCAGCGTAAACCGTTGAATGAAATGTCCGATTACGGCGAGCGAAAGCCAGCCGCCGGATTTATCCTGAGGGTGTTGATGGCGCTTCCATCGCCTCACGGACTGCCGCATGCCACCTCTTTCCAGAACACTTTCTCTGTTGCCCGCCGACACGGATGACTGGGCCGCCACCACCGCCGCACTGAACAGCCATGGCAACGCTGTGCTACCGCAATTGCTGAGCGCACGGGAATGTAAAGCCGTGGCCGGTTTGTACGCCGACACGCATCATTTCCGTAGCCGCGTGGTGATGCAGCGCCACGGCTTCGGCCAGGGCGAATACCAGTACTTCAGCTACCCACTGCCCGACATCGTCGCCCGGCTGCGCGCGTCGCTCTATCCGCGGCTGGTCGGCGTGGCCAACGCCTGGAACGAAGCCATGGGCATAGACGTCCGCTATCCGGCCGACCACGCGGATTTCCTGGCGCGCTGCCACAAAGCCGGCCAGCAGCGCCCCACGCCACTGCTCTTGAAATATGGGCCCGGGGATTACAACTGCCTGCATCAGGACCTGTATGGCGAGCATGTGTTTCCCCTCCAGGTTGCGGTACTGCTGTCGCGCCCGGGGGAAGATTTCACCGGTGGCGAATTTGTGCTGACCGAGCAGCGCCCGCGCATGCAGTCGCGGCCCGAGGTGGTGCCGCTCACGCAGGGCGATGCCGTGGTGTTCGCCGTGCACCATCGGCCGGTGCAAGGCAGCCGGGGTTTTTACCGGGTCAACATGCGGCACGGCGTGAGCACGGTGCGCAGCGGCCATCGCCACACGCTGGGGATTATTTTTCATGATGCGCAGTGAGCTGGCCGCCCGCGCACGCAAGGAATCAAGGAGATGGTTTGAGTCTGGGGCTTTTTGATGACGCGCTGCCACCTTATGCCGCGCCCGAGGTGATCGCACCGGGCGCAGCGCTGCTGCGCGGTTTTGCGCTTGATGTGGATGAAGCCTTGCTGCAAGCGGTGAAGAGCGTGATTGCAGCCGCACCATTTCGCCACCTGGTCACGCCGGGCGGCTACACCATGTCGGTCGCGATGAGCAATTGCGGTGCGCTGGGCTGGGTCTCAGACCGCAGCGGCTACCGCTATGACGCGAAGGACCCGCTGTCGGACAAGCCCTGGCCGGCCATGCCGGGCTGCTTCGCCGAGCTGGCATTGCGCGCTGCGGCGGAAGCGGGCTTTCATAATTTCCGGCCCGACGCCTGCCTGATCAACCGCTACGAACCCGGCGCGCGGCTTTCGCTGCACCAGGACAAAGACGAGGGCACGCTGGACGCGCCCATCGTGTCGGTGTCGCTGGGCCTGCCGGCGGTGTTCCTGTTCGGCGGTTTGAACCGCGGCGACAGGCCCGTGTGCTACCGCTTGCAGCATGGCGACGTGGCGGTGTGGGGCGGCCCGTCGCGGCTGGCCTATCACGGCGTGGCGCCGCTGGCCGAGGGTGAGCATTCGCGCCTGGGCAGGCAGCGCATCAATTTGACGTTTCGCTGCGCACGCTGAATACCGCGAACGCGCTCAGGCGCGTTCGCGAACTTTTTTCAACCAGCCCAGCCCGGCTGGCGTCGCACCGGCTTGCGCGCCGCGCAGCGGTTTGTATTCACATCCCACCCAGCCGCTGTAGCCGAGTTCATCAAGCAGTGCAAAAAGGTAGGGGTAGTTGATTTCGCCGACGTCCGGCTCGTTGCGGCCGGGCGCGCCCGCGATCTGCAGATGGCCGACATGGCCCGTGGGCAGGTATTTGCGCAGCTTCATGGCCAGGTCGCCTTCGACGACCTGGCAGTGGTACAGATCCATCTGCACCTTGACGTTGGCCGCGCCCACTTCGCGGATGATTTCATGCGCGTGGTCTTGCCGGTTCAAAAAGAAACGCGGAATGTCGCGCGTGTTGATGGGCTCGATCAGCAGGTCCACGCCCACCCTGGCGGCCAGCTCGGCGGCCTCGCGCAGGTTGTTCACGTAGGTAGGCTGCACCGCCTCGCGCTCCATGCCGGCGGGCAAGATGCCGGCCATCACGTGGATGCGCGGGCAGCCCAGGGCCTGTGCATAGTCCAGAGCAATCGCGATGCCGGCGCGGAACTCTGCCTCATGGCCGGGCAGGCAGGCCGTACCTTTTTGCGAGGAAGCCCAGGCTTTCTCGATACCGGCGGGATCCACGCCGCCCGGCGGCGCGTTAAACAACACCAGCTGCTGGCCGTGCCGCTGCAGGATGGCTTTGAGCTCCTGCGGCGTCCAGGTGTAAGGCGAGAGAATTTCCACGGCCCTGAAGCCGTCGCGTGCGGCCGCGGCAAAACGCTGCTCCATCGGAAGCTCGGTGTACATCCAGCTGAGGTTGGCTGCGAATTGGGGCATGGTTCAGGCGGGAGTGTCGGGGCCGGGTGCGGTTTTGCATTCCCAGAATATCCGCGCGGTGCAACGCCGGCAAATTTCAGGGTCCAGCTTGTTGAAGATGGTGGAGATCGCAGTGAACTTGTCAGGGAACTGGTGTTCCGTGCCGAGCACGCTGGTGAACCCGGTCTTGCGCCACATACGGATGACTTCGGGACGCGGCCGGTGAAAGTACAGGTCACCGCCCATGGCGCGACGCGCGGCCAGTTCGGCCTCCCACAGCTCGGCGCCGGCCAGGTCGATGAAGTTCATGCTCTTGCCCATGACCAGCAGGTGTTTTTGCGGCTGGGGCTGGGTGCGCAGTGCGTGCAGGATGTCGGCCACGTGCTGGGTCGCGCCGAAGTAGACCTCGCCCTCCATGCGCAGCAGCTTGAGTTGCGGGCACTCAGGCAGTACTTCGCGTGGCGTTTCTTCGGGCCGATCAGTGCTCGCATTTTTTTTGGCTTCCAGCCCCGCGTCGGGCGAGTTGTCTATCACCACGAACTGGCGGTCCAGCCCGCGGCTGTCAAAACCCATGGTGCGCATGGCGGGCTTGGACGTGCGGTAGAGGAAGGACATCAGCGACAAAATCATGCCCAGCAGGATCGCAATCTCCAGCCGTATGGTGACCGTGGCCATCATGGTGGCCAGCGCCACGCCGAAATCGCTGCGGCTCAAAGTGAAGAGCTGGCGCCAGCGCGCGGCGTCGAGCAGTGCGAGGGCCACCAGCACCAGCAGCGCCGCCAGCGCGGCCATGGGAATCTGCGCCAGCAACGGCGCGCTGACCGCCACCAGCGCCAGCAGCAGCAGGGCCGAAAATACAGAGGCCAGCGGCGTGCGCGCACCGGCTTCCAGATTGGGCATGGAGCGGTTCATGGAGCCGCAGGAGACATAGCTCGAGAAAAACCCGCCGACGATGTTGGACAGGCCCTGGCCGCGGAATTCGCGGTTGGCATCTATGCGCTGGCCCGAGCGCAGCGCCACGGTCTTGGCAATTGAAATCGCCTGGCCCAGCGCGACGATGGTCAGCGCGAAGGCCAGGCCGATGAGGTCGGCCGCCTGCGCCCAGCTGATGCGCGGCACTTCAAAGCGCGGCCAGGGCACAGGGATCTGCCCGACAGTTCGCAGCGAGGCCGACGGCGTGGCTTCCGGGTGCAGGAAACGGCTCCATGCCCAGGCCAGCGCGGTGGCCACCACCAAACCGATCAGCATGTAAGGCCAGTTGCGGCGCAGACGGCGCAGCAGCAGCGCCACGGCCAGCGTGATGGCGGCGATGCCCAGCGCCAGCGGCTGGGCGGCACCCAGATGCGTGAGCACGTGCCCCAGCACGGCGGCGGCGCTGTGTTCGGGCGCGGGTGCCAGGCCCAGCAGGTCGGGCAGCGCGTGCACGCCGATCAGTAGCGCCGCGCCGGATGTAAAGCCGAAGAGCACGGCCGGGGAGATGAAGTTGGCCAGTACGCCCAGGCGCAGCGCGCCTATCAGCCACTGCATGACGCCGACCATCACGGTGACGGCCAGCGCGAGCTGGATATAGAGCGGGCTGAAAGCCATGGCCAGCGGCGAGAGCATGGCGAACAGGGCCAGAGAGTTGGCGTTGGTAGGGCCCGACATAACGTGCCGGCTGGAGCCGAACAGCGCAGCGATGATGCAGGGAATCACGGCGGTGTAAAGGCCGTAGGCCGGCGGCAGGCCGGCCAGCGTCGCGAAGGCAATGCCTTGCGGCAGCACCAGCACCGCGCCCAGCAGGCCGGCCATCGCGTCGGCCCGCACGGTGGCGAGCGAGACCTCGCGCACCCAGTCGCCGAACAGGCGCTCCAGGAGCGGAATCGATGACCGGGGTGCGTGGGCGGCTGAGGGTTCCATCACGAAGGCTTGAGCATACCGCGCCGGGCGTGAGGACCGCTCCCGGCGAGCACGGCGAGCATGCCGTTCAAGCCAGGACGGGCAGGCGCAGCAGCAGGCACGCCGAGGCCGAAGCCGCGATCACCTGGGTCAAATCCGCTCCAGACGACGTTGCACAGCCAAAACCAGTGGCTGAATTGCGGAGTCCGGGAACGGCGCTACGCTGCTGACGTTGATCTCGCAAAGCACAAAGCGCTCAGAGCCATCGGCAAGGGGCTCACCGAACATGAAGTCGCAATCCCAGAGGAAGGGAAGCTGCTCGCTAGAAAGGCCGACGCGTGCGCGAAGCAACTCGACCCACCCGGTCTCAAGCCGTTCTTTCAGAAACTGGAACTGCGGGAGATCGGCGGCGTAGTAGAGCCTCGGGCCGGACGACGGTGCCGGCTCCCCAGGCCTGGAAGGGTAGAGCGCGTTCACCGACTGGTGCCCAAACCCCTCGACGCGATCCTCCACCAGGTAGGCGCGCACCATGCCTTCCACCAAGCGCGCTTGCCATGCCTGGTCGATCATGTGCCCGCCATTCGTCGGCTCGAAGTACGGAGCCAGTCTTGCCAGAAGCGCCGGAAGCTCCATCAGCTCCTCGTCACCGCCACGCTGGGCGTGGCGCACACGCAGGCATGCGGGTGTGCCGGTGGGGCTCTCCAGTTCCACACGCCAGACACCGATCCCGCTGTGTCCCCGGTATTGCTTGAGCACCCGTGGGCCCTGGCGGAGCCGTTCCGGCAATTCGGCCTCAAGCTGTTTGAGGCTTTCGATCCGGCAAACGTCGCTGCCGAACGGGAGATCGCGCGTGTGGAACAAGACGTCTTTGGTTCCCAGCTTCAGGATGGTCTCGGGGTGCGCGCTGACCACAACCCCCGAGTCGGCAACCCGCCGCAGCATGGCGTCCAGGACATCCCGCCTTCGTCCGCCTTCGATGGGGTTGCACCAGGTCAGCGCAAGGCGGCAGTCGCGCAACTGTGCCTCCACTTCCTCGGCGAAGGCGTCGTTGTACACGGCCGGGACGGCGGTGACTCCGGCGCTCGCAAACGCCTCGAACAAGGCGGCAAAGCGGCTTTCAGCGGGATCCGCGCGGTCCCGCATGGCGCGATCGCCGGGGTAGAGCAATGCGACGGAAGGTCTGGACATGATCAGCTCCTTGAAGGGCTTACGCGTGCAGCAAGCGCCGCGCATTTCCGCTGGCGATCAGCTCCCGGTCGGCTTCGCCCAGGCCGCACTGGTCGAACAGGCTTTTGAGCCGGGCCGGCAGATCCGTTTCAGTGACCACGGGCCAATCCGTGCCGGTAACGACATGGTCCGCCCCGACGAGGTCGATGGCCGCACGCAGCATGACCGGGTGCGTGCCCGTCGAGTCGATGTAGACGTTGCGCCGCGGCGACGCGTGTTTGCCGATCCGCGCGCCATCCGCCAGGCATTCCCCGACCATCAAGCCGCCAAGCGCAAGCGCAGTGACGACCACGTTCAGGTGGGGCATCTCTTCGAACATGCCGGCGTGCACCATCGCAAGCAGTGCGGCGCTGTTGATCGCGCTGCGCGAAAGACGTTCGCTGAACTTTCCTGTGCGCCCGAACTTCTGGCGCAGAGCCGCATCCGGCACCGGATGCAGGAAGACGGGGACGTCCAGCTCCGATGCCGCAAGAAAGGTCGCCCTGGCCTCCGGCGCATCGGGCAACAGATCTCCCTTTGCGCTTTCGATGAACACGCCTTTCAGGCCCAGTTCCTTGACGGCTCGCGTCAATTCGCGGCCTGACTCCTCACCACGGTAGGCGTCTACGGTGGCAAGTCCGTGCAACACACCACTGTGGCGGTGCGTCACCTCTGCCATCGAGTCATTGATTTTTCGGATGGTGTCAAGATCCGCTTCCTCACCTGGGGCCAAGACGAACTCGAGCGACGTGTTGATAACGCGGCCCGTCACGCCGGCCGTCCGCAGCGAGGCAAGCAATGCATCTTCTTGCGTCAGCCGCCTGCTTACGCCGTCCCAGAATTCCTTCTGGGCAGGTGGATTGCCTCTGGACGCATCGACCGGAATGCACGTTCCGGCGAAGTGGCAGTGAAAGTCGATCACGTCCATGGATCACGCCTCAGGTCTGCTTTGTCGCGAGCGGCCGACCTGCGGCTTTCCAGCCGTCAATGCCGCCGCTCAGGAATCTGGCATTGACCCCTGCGGCACGCAGGCGCATGGTGGTGGATCGCCCGACCTCGTGTCCGTAAACGCAATAAACCATCACGGGCTTGTCCTTGGGCAGCTGCGCCGACCAGTCGTTCACGTGAGCCGGGTCTCGCCACTCGGCGCCGGGGATGAGAGCATCCGCCTGGTCGAAGACGCCTGCCCGCCGGACATCCAGAATATGGGCGCCGGCGAGATCGTCCGCAGTGGCGGCGAACGGCTCGCTTGAAGCCTCCACCGCGGCCTGGTAGCGCTCGTACACGCGCGTCCAGTTGATGTTCTCCATGAAGGCGTCGACATACTGGCCAGCGGCCGCGCCGAAATCCAGGTGGTAGGCGTGCTCGTACATGTCGAGCGCCAGGATGGGGATGCCACCCGCCACCGCGTGCGTGTGGTCCGCGGCCCACTGGTTCACAAGGGTTCCATCGCGCGGCTGGAATACCAGCAGCACCCAGCCGGAACCACCGGCCAGGGCCTTGCCCATGGCGACGAACTCCTCGCGCCATCGTTCAACGCTGCCGAAGTTCGATTGCAGCGCAAGCACCGCTGCCGGTGTCAGCGGCTCGCCGGTGGTACCCAGGCAGTCGAAGTACAGCTCGTGCAGCAACATCGAGTTGGTGGCGATGAGTTCTTCCCGCTTGAGCCCATTCAGATCGAAGCCGGCTGCGGTCGCGAAAGGCATCTCCCGCAACCGGGCTCGGATGGCGTTCAGCCGCTTGACGGCGCCACTGTAGTTGTTTTGGTGGTGGCTGCGCAGCAGCTTCTCCGAAAGGCCGTTCATGCCGGCAGGGTCGAAGGAGAGATCGTGAATTCGAGCGTCCATGGGTGCCATCTTTAAATAATGTTGCTGAGCCGCAGCGCCAGCCCGACGACGCCGGAGACCAGCACGACGGGAATGACGCCAACCTTGAAGCGGAACAGCGCCACGGCGGCCGCTACTCCAATGACGGCTGAGGCCCACTCGAAGCGGCCCGAGAGGCCTTGCGGCCAGAGCACGTGGTAGGCAAAGAACACCGCGAGGTTCAAAATCACGCCCACCACGGCAGCTGTGATGCCGGTCAGCGGGGCCGTGAACTTCAGGTTGCCGTGCGTGGACTCGATGAAAGGCCCGCCGAGCAGGATGAAGAAGAACGACGGCAAAAAGGTGAAGAAGGTGACCACGGTCGCCGCAGCTGCACCGGCCAGGAACAGAGATTCGGGGCCGAAGATGGCCTTGGTCCAGCCACCGACGAAGCCGACGAACGCGACGACCATGATCAGCGGACCGGGCGTGGTCTCGCCGAGCGCCAGGCCGTCGATCATCTGCAGGCCGGTGAGCCATTGGTAGTTGTCCACCGCGCCCTGGTAGACGTAGGGCAGCACCGCATAGGCGCCGCCAAAGGTCAGCAGCGCAGCCTTGGTGAAGAACCACGCCATCTGCGTGAGCACCGCGTCCCAGCCGTATGCCGCAGTAAGTGCCGCAATGACGGCCGCCCACAGGCCCAGGCAGACGACCAGCACTTGCCTGACACGCTTCCAGGTGAAGAGCGCATGGGCGGGCGTGGGCGTGTGGTCATCGATCAGGGCCGGGCCGAACTGCTTGGCGGAAGCGCCATGGCCGCCGGTCTTGAACTTGTCGGGTGCGTACTTCCCGCCGAAGTAGCCGATGGTGCCCGCCGCGAGCACGATCAACGGGAACGGTACGTTGAATGCAAAGATGGAAATAAACGCCGCGGCCGCGATGCCCCATAACCAGCCGTTTTTCAGGGCGCGGGAACCCACCCGGTACGCGGCATGCACGACCAGTGCGGTGACCGCGGGCTTGATGCCGTAGAACAGGCCCGAGATGGCCGGGACATGGCCGAAAGCCATGTAGACCCAGGACAACGCAACCAGGAGGAACAACGACGGCAGAACGAACAGCCCGCCGGCGACAATGCCGCCCCACGTCCGGTGCATCAACCACCCAATGTAGGTTGCGAGTTGCTGCGCCTCCGGGCCGGGCAGCACCATGCAGTAGTTCAGGGCGTGCAGGAACCGGTTCTCGGAGATCCAGCGCCGGCGCTCCACGAGCTCCTCGTGCATGATGGCAATCTGCCCTGCGGGCCCGCCGAAGCTGATAAAGCCCAGCTTCAGCCAGAAGGAGAGTGCTTCCCCGCGGGTGATGGGCTGGGGCGCTGTCTGGTCGGCGGTATCAGTGGTCATTTGGCGGCCTTCAAAGCGGCATGCAGGGTGTCAAAAAAAGCGAAAGCCGCCTCAAGCAACTGGTCGTCGTCCGCGTGCTGCGCTTGCAAGCCACGAACGATCATTTCGATGCCCGGCGCTTCGTCGAGCGGAACGCCTCCGACGTCGATGTAATGCACGAGCTGCCCAAGCCGCGCCAGGGCGGGCTTCTCGTCAAGGCCGAAGCTCCTGGCGACGACCTCGAAGGTCACCAGCTCACCCACGTGCGTGAAAGCCGCTCCGTCGAAGTCGTAGCCGAGTGCCTGTTTGGGGTACTTCTTCGGATCCGCCAGCCAGATGAAGTTGGGGGATTTGTCGATGAAGCGACTGACCAGCCAGGCTGTGGCCAGGCGGTCTACCCAGGGGCGCTTGCGGGTGGCCCAGGTGCGGCCCTGGTAGTCCTTGATCGAAAGCGCGGGGACAACGGCCTTGGTAGGCGAGGGCTCGTCCGGCGAGAGGTGCAGTTCAATCTCACGCCGCAAAGCCGAGACGGCCTCAACACACCCTGCGCTCTCCTTGCCCGGGAAGAAATCACTTGCCTGGACCTGCTGCAATTGCTGCTCAAGGCTGCGCAGTGTTTTGTGGAGCTCCGCTTCGCTGGCCTCCCTAATACTCTTGCGAGCATCCTTCACGGCCTGCACGAGTTCCGCATAGTGCTCGGAGCGGTCGAACAGGGCGCGGAACGCCTGTTCCTGGGCGTCATCGCGCGCGCGCAATTCGAGCAGGTAGGCGTCTGCGCCAGCGTCGGCAATGGTCTTGGCGAGTTCCCGGAGGGCTAGGGCGGAGGGCGCGGTGGCCGGAAGGACATAGACCCCCTCCCGAAGCGTGCCCGCTCCTGTGGCTTTGAGTGCGCGCCACACCCGGACTCGCAGGCCACTTGGGGTGGTCGGCAGTGTTGCGGTAAGGATCAACCAGTCAGTCATGAAGCAATCATCTCACAACGTGATGAACGTTACAAGAGGGGCGCTGCGTTTGTACTGAAAACGTCGCAATATGCCCCAGCACGATTTGAAGGCGCGCGGTGCCGGTCAGAATTTCGGTCGACCCATTCGGAATTGCGCGGAATTGCGGGTTCTGCTTTTGGCCGAAGCCGCGTTAGCGATCAGACAGCGCCAGCGCTACTCACGCTTGAACTTGAACACCGCGCGGCTGGCGCGGGCATTCGGCCAGAAGCGGACTTCGCGGCCGTCCTGCAGGCCGAAGGACTCGAGGATCTCCAGCTGGTTCTGCAGCGCCAGCGCTTCGAAGTCCTGTAGCGTGCCGACGCGAATGTTCGGCGTGTCATACCACTGGTAGGGCAGCACCTTGGTCACGGGCATACGGCCTCGTGCAACCGCCAGACGATTCGGCCAATGGCCGAAATTGGGGAACACGACGATGCCGGCACGGCCCACGCGCGCGGTTTCGCGCAGCATGGTTTCAGCATTGTGCAGATGCTGCAGGGTGTCGATTTGTAGCACGACATCGAACGAGCTGTCGCCGAACAGCGCCAGGCCTTCTTCGAGGTTGAGCTGGATAACGTTGACGCCGCGCGCCACGCAGGCCTGCACGTTGGCGTCGTTGATCTCCACGCCGTAGCCCGAACAGCCGCGCTCGCGGATCAGGTAGTCGAGCATTTCGCCGGTACCGCAGCCCAGGTCCAGCACACGGGAGCCATTCGGCACCAGCCGTGCGATCGATAGCAGGTCGGGCGAAGGCGGCACGTTAAGTTCGACAGGGATATTCATGCGGCCACCTTGCTCTGGAAGTAGGAACGCACCACACCCAGATAGCGCTCATCCTCCAGCAAAAACGCGTCATGACCGTGTGGCGCGTCGATTTCGGCGTAGCTCACGTCGCGCTGGTTGTCGAGCAGGGCCTTGACGATTTCACGGCTGCGCGCGGGGGAAAAGCGCCAGTCGGTGGTGAAGCTCACCAGCAGGAACTTGGCCGTCACATGGGCCAGCGCCTTGGTGAGGCTGCCGCCGTAGGCACGGGCGGGGTCAAAGTAGTCGAGCGCCCGCGTGATCAGCAGATAGGTGTTGGCGTCAAAATATTCGCTGAACTTGTCGCCCTGGTAGCGTAGATAACTTTCGATTTCGAACTCGATGTCCTGCGTGGTGTACTTATAAGCTCCCACGCTTGTCGCTTCGCGTACTGCGCTGCCCCCCGAGGGGACGCTTTCTCCTTGGGGCGGCCCGGCGGAGAAACTGGCGCCCACGTTGGTAATCACCTGCCTGAGCTGCCGTCCGAATTTTTCATTCATCACGTCGTCGCTCAGGTAGGTGATGTGGCCGATCATGCGGGCGATGCGCAGGCCGCGTTTAGGCAACACACCGTGGCGGTAGAAATGGCCGCCGTGGAAATCGGGGTCGGTCACGATGGCACGGCGGGCCACTTCGTTGAATGCGATGTTTTCCGCGGTAAGGTTGGGCGCGCTGGCCACCACCACGGCGTGGCGCACGCGGTCCGGGTATTGCAGCGTCCAGGCCAGGGCCTGCATGCCGCCCAGGCTGCCGCCCATCACGGCCGCCAGGGTCTGTATGCCCAGGCGGTCGAGCAGGCGGGCTTGCGCGCTGACCCAGTCCTGCACCGTGACGACGGGGAAGTCGGCGCCGTAGAGCTCTTGTGTATCGGGATTGGGCTGCATGGGGCCGGTGGAGCCGAAGCAGGAGCCTAAATTGTTGACACCGATGACGAAGAAGCGGTCAGTGTCGACTGGCTTGCCAGGGCCAATCATGGTGTCCCACCAGCCTTCGGATTTGGCAATGGGCTGGCCCTGCGCGTCCAGGTACACGCCTGCCACATGGTGTGAGGCATTGAGCGCGTGGCAAATCAGGACGGCGTTGGATTTGTCGGCGTTGAGTTCGCCATAGGTTTCATAACTCAGGTCGTAGGCGCGTATCGAAGCGCCGCTCTGCAGCGGCAGCGCGTCGACAAAATGCATGCTGAGCGGGGTGGCAATAAGTGTCAAGGAATCACCTGCAAAACAAAAAACCCGGCATCGCTAAAGCGAGTCCGGGTTTCTGGAGGTCGTCTTTAGCTGTACTTTTTAAGCGCCCGCAAGCTGAGCAAATCGGCGCTGAAAGAAGTATACCTCCACGGTCGCGCACTTCGTGTCACTCCCTGCCCCCCGAGGGGGCCGCCCGCCTGCGGCCCGGCAAAGCCGGTTCCGCGTCTCATGCTGGGTTTAAGAATTCTGTATGCATCCGCTCAGGCCTTGATCAGCAGCGCTGCCAGCCCAAGCCCGGCAAAGATCAGCGCCGAGACAATATGCACGGCACGCAGTGGCACCAGGCGCGTCACGCGCTCGCCCAGCCAGACCACCGGGGCATTGGCCAGCATCATGCCCAGGGTGGTACCGGCGACCACGCTGGCGATGGCGTCGTAGCGTGCGGCCAGCATGACGGTGGCGATCTGTGTCTTGTCACCCATCTCGGCCAGGAAGAACACCAGCACGGTGGTGAAGAACACACCGTAGCGCGGCGGCTTTTCATCCTCTTGCGCGTCGAGCCTGTCGGGCACCAGCATCCAGGCTGCCATGGCGAGGAACGAGGCACCCAAGATCCAGCGCAGCATTTGCGGCCCGATCAGGGTGGTGACCCAAGCGCCGGCGGCGCCGGCCAGCGCGTGATTGACCAGGGTAGCGATCAGGATGCCCGCGACGATGGGCCAGGGCTTTTTGAAGCGGGCCGCGAGTACGAGTGCCAGGAGTTGCGTCTTGTCGCCCATTTCGGCGAGGGCGACGATGCCCGTGGAGACGAGGAAAGCTTCCATTCAAAAGACTCCGGCCGGACAAAACCCATGACTGCACGGCATCCCCGGCCTGAAGCGGAGGCTGTGCAGTCAAAGGTCTCGCGTGATCCGAAGACCGCTTGCGCCATGTTCCGCAGGAACAAGTCTGTTGACGCAAGCCCCTTTCAGGATTGAAAGGCTGGCTACTCCCCAATGACAGACCCCATTATATGTGCGTAGCTAAAGGGGCGCTCCGGCTGAAATGGTGCGCGCGACCACCATCCCGCACGATTGGGGCGCATTTCTTGCTTGTCTTTGGTGCGATTTCGGGATTTTCTAGGAAATCGCACCAATAAACAGCATTTTCATCACAAGAGGGACTTATGGAAGCACTAAAACAGGGCTCAGATGCCTTGTTCATCCTCCTGGGCGGCATCATGGTGCTGGCCATGCATGCCGGTTTTGCCTTTCTGGAACTGGGCACGGTTCGCAAGAAGAACCAGGTCAATGCCCTGGTCAAAATCCTGGTGGACTTCTCGGTGTCCACCGTCGTGTATTTCGTGGTGGGCTATGGTGTGGCCTACGGCACGCATTTCTTTGTCGGCGCAGAACAGCTGGCCGCCAGGAATGGTTATGAACTGGTCAAGTTCTTCTTCCTGCTGACCTTTGCCGCAGCGATCCCGGCGATTATTTCAGGCGGCATCGCCGAGCGGGCGCGCTTTTATCCGCAGCTCATCGCCACAGCCGTCATTGTGGGCTTCGTGTATCCATTCTTCGAGGGGATTGTCTGGAACCAGCACTTCGGCGTGCAGGCCTGGATCAAGGCGCTGACCGGTGCCGAGTTCCATGATTTCGCGGGTTCCATCGTGGTCCATGCGGTGGGCGGCTGGCTCGCATTGCCGGCGGTGATTYTGCTGGGCGCGCGCAGCAACCGATACCGCAAGGACGGCGCCGTGTCGGCSCAYCCGCCTTCSAACATTCCTTTTCTGGCGCTGGGTGCCTGGATWYTGACGGTGGGCTGGTTCGGCTTCAACGTGATGAGCGCGCAAACCATCGACAAAATCTCCGGCCTGGTCGCCGTCAATTCGCTGATGGCCATGGTCGGCGGAACGCTGGCAGCGCTGGCCTTCGGCAAAAACGATCCGGGGTTTGTGCACAACGGCCCGCTGGCGGGTTTGGTGGCTGTGTGCGCAGGCTCAGACCTGATGCACCCGCTGGGCGCGCTGGTAACAGGCGGCATCGCCGGTGGCGTGTTTGTGGTGATGTTCACACTGACGCAGAACAAATGGAAAATTGACGACGTGCTGGGCGTCTGGCCGCTGCATGGGCTGTGCGGCCTGTGGGGCGGCATCGCGGCCGGCCTTTTCGGCAGCCAGGCGCTGGGTGGCCTGGGAGGGGTGAGCTTTGGCGCCCAGCTGATAGGCAGCGCAATGGGTGTGGCCTGGGCGTCGCTGGCAGGCCTGGCTGTTTATGGGATTTTGAGGTCCACAGTGGGCCTCCGTCTAAGCCAGGAAGAAGAATTTGAAGGCGCCGATTTGTCTGTCCACCGCATCGGGGCCACACCCGACCGCGAAGTCAACTGGTAGCACACGCAGCTCTTGCTATTTATTTAATAGCTGCTGGCGCTTGCTGGTATTGGGCTACAGCCGGTTTTCATTCTCCTGCGCACCGGCTTCGGCCTCAGGCAAAAATTTCGCCGTGTACCGACGCACGATGCCACACCTGCCGCTAGACTTCTGCCATGGTTACCTTTGAAGAGCAGCTGGTTGAACACCGCGTCTACCTCCTTCGCTTTGCGCGCCTGCAATTGCGCAACGATGAATGGGCCGAGGACGCCGTGTCGGAAACACTGCTGGCGGCGTTGTCCAAACCGCAGTCCTTCGGCAACCGCTCCCAGCTCAAGACGTGGCTCGTGGGCATTCTCAAGCACAAGGTCATTGACCTGATCCGCAGCAATGCACGCATGGTGGCAGTGCCGGATACCCGCGGCGAGGAAGACGGTGACGAGCTCGACCGGCTTTCTTTCCAGGCCGATGGGCATTTCACCGAGCAGCCTAACGACTGGGGCAATCCGGACCAGACCCTGCAGCAGGTTCAGTTCTTTCAGGTACTGGACGCATGCCTGGAGCGCTTGCCGCCTGCACTGGGACGGCTGTTCCTGATGCGTGAGTGGCTGGAGCTTTCCTCGCAGGAAGTCTGTAAGGAACTTTCCCTCACACCGACTAACCTTTATGTCCAGTTGCACCGGGCTCGCCTGCGCCTGCAGGAATGCCTGAATATCCACTGGTTTGGCAAACACAGCACTTGATACGGTCCCTTCACGTGAAACCCCGCATTACCCTGTTAAGACGCACTTGCCGAGAGGCTGCGGCCTTGCTGATCGCGCGGGAAGACCAGACCCTGCGTTTGCCCGACCATCTTGCGCTCAAGCTGCATCTCCTGGCTTGCGATGCCTGCCCGAAGTTTGAGAACCAGATCCTGACCATGCGTGCCGCGATGAAGCAGTGGCGCAACTATTCGGATCTTGCTGAGACTGGTTCTACTGGATTGCCGCCCGATACCCGGCCCAAGTAATGGCCTGCCAGCAGGCGAACACGGCGATACGTTCAGCGAACGGACGCGCTGCGGGATGAATCATTGCAATTTTGTGTAACTATTTGCCTTCCACGCACGCGCCAAGCCTCCTGCTTATGGCTTTAATGAGCGCATCCTGGATTAGCTGGTTCGCGGCGATCACGCGGTAGATGCAGGACACGGCTTTTCCCCGTCCGTTCCCATTTTTGAAGCGACACAGCAATGGCAGTAGGTGCTAACTTATTAATAAAGGCCATAAATTCAGGACATTTATAAACCTTGTTTCTGAGCGCCAGCATAGGCGGCGCCAAAATTTCACCGCCGGTATTTCATTGAGCCATCTTCAATAAGAAGTGCTTTGGATTACCTTTTGCAGCCGCGCCGGCAGCCGACACGCTGGCAGCCAAATCGTAAACAAGCCCGGAGAGCCCCTGTTTATGCGGGCTGCGGGGCACTAGGTAGTAACGCTAGTTGGTTGTCTTTTTGATAACTGACGCATAATATGCTGGTGCGAATGTCACTATTCGCACACGTTAGGTGATCGGTCAGTTTCGCGCGCTACAGCGGTACGTATCAAGATTTGTTGTGCTTTCGGGACCCCATCGCTTTTGTTTTTGTGTTTTAGAGGAGTCCCTTCATGGGCAACAAACTATACGTCGGCAACCTGCCTTACTCGGTGCGTGACGAAGACCTGCAACAATCTTTTGGCCAATTCGGCGCTGTTACCAGCGCTAAAGTCATGATGGAACGCGACACCGGTCGCTCCAAAGGCTTTGGCTTTGTCGAAATGGGCAGCGATGCAGAAGCCCAGGCAGCTATCAACGGCATGAACGGCCAGCCTCTGGGCGGCCGTAGCGTTGTCGTGAACGAAGCACGTCCCATGGAGGCACGTCCTCCACGTAGCGGCGGCTTCGGCGGCGGCGGTGGTGGCGGCTACGGTGGCGGCGGCGGTGATCGCTCCGGCGGCGGCGGCTATGGTGGCGGCGGTGGCCGTTCCGGTGGCGGCGGCAGTGATGGCGGTTTCCGTAGCCCCTACGGCGGCGGCGGTAGCGGCGGTGGCCGTTCCGGTGGCGGCGGTGGTGGTGGACGCGGCGGCTACTAAGCCCTGCATAACCCCCTCTTCAACCACTGGTTGAAGGCGCTAAAAAGGCTTCAGAACTTCGGTTCTGGGGCCTTTTTGCTTTGTAGCGCCCAAATTCACGGGCGCAAGCAGCTCCTGTTTTGATAGCGCAGAACGCAAGGCATCCATCCCTCAGCTTTCGCCCTGGCGGTGTTTGCGTGCGCGGCCAGACAAAGCCTTGTCGAACACCGTATTGGGCAACAAGCGCAACAGCTTGGCCACCACACCCATTTGCCAGGGAATCACCCGGTAGCTACGCCCAGCCTGGATGGTGGCGAATGCTTTTTCGGCAAAGGTGTCGGCCTTCATCAAAAACGGCATGGCGTAGCGGTTTTCGCGGGTCAGCGGCGTGTCGATGTAGCCAGGGCAAATCGTCACCACTTTCACGCCGCTGGGACGCAGCTCGCCACGCAGACTTTCGCAATAGCTGATAACCGCAGCCTTGCTTGCGCAATAGGCGCCGTGGCCAGGAAGGCCCCGTATGCCCGCCACGCTGCCAATGCCGACCAGTGTGCCGGTGCCTCGCGACACCATGCCGGATATAAATGGGTGAAAGGTGGCCGCAACACCAATGTTGTTGGTCGCAAAAGTCTGGGCCATGACCTTGAGGTCTGAACGCACGGCGGAGTCCATGCCGATACTGATACCCGCGTTCGCAATCACCACGTCGGGCACGCCTTGGGCCGTGATGCAGGCCTCGCCGGCGGATACGATGCTGTCGATGTCGGATACATCGGCACCGTAGATCTGGTAGCGGCCCGCACTGATGCCATTGGCCTCCGACCAAGCCTGGACCTCGGCGGTTCTGCGTGCAACCAGTGCCAGGCGGTAGCCTGCGGAATAGAACCGCAGTGCCAATGCCTGCCCGATGCCGCTGGAAGCACCGGTGATGAATACGAGTCTGGACATGATGGCAGCCTTTGGTTGAGGAACGCCGCGCTAGCGGGGCGACGGTGCGTTGCTCGCCGGCCTGGCAGGCGCTGCTGGCGTGAGGACCGGTAAGGTGCCGGCACCCGCAGCGCTGGCAGCCGAACGCGGGACAAGGATGCCGTGAACACGCCCTTTGAGGTCGGCCACCTGGTCGAGGTTGTCATAGGCAAAGGTGTCACCCGTGAACTGGTCCGTGCCGCGAATCAGCAAAACCGGCTTGTGTGACTTCACACGCTCTTCATTCAGGAAGGCGTGAAGGAATTCGCCGCGAAATTCCATGCGCGGTGTTTCCTTGCCGCTTGCATCCTGGCTTGCTTCCCTGACCACCACAGCGTTACCGGTCAACTGCACTTCCGACCCATCACCGTTGGTGTAGGCCCGGTTGGCGGTCGCCGTCGTGATACGCTTTTCCACACCAATGCTGCGGATACGAACCTGGTCAATTTCCAGAATGTCGGTGTCGGCGAAATGCCGGGCCTCGGCTCCGTAGATTTCGCTCTTGAGCTGGCCCCCTTCGTCAAAAGTCTTGACCGTGAACTTGCGCATGAAGTAGTCCACGTCATGGCTGGCCTCTTTGGCCACCTCCGGTGTGCTGAAGATCGGCGTATTACGCACAAGCCAGTAGGTACCGAGCGCCAACACGCCCATCATCACCAGCGGCATGTAAATGGCCATGCTGTCCCAGACGCGCAGAAAACGCCGCCACAGGTTCCTCATATGCCCGATAGCACCATCCCGCTTGACCGCCGCGGTGCTCATTGCGTGTACTCCTGGAGCAGCCCGGCATAGCGCCCGCTGGCAACCAGCAGCACATCACAAAACTCGCGTGCCGCGCCGTGGCCGCCCGGCGATTGGGTCACGTGATGGGCAAGCACACGAACCTCTGCGTGCGCATTGACTGGCGCGCAACTGAATGCCACACGGGACATCACAGGCAGGTCAGGCCAGTCGTCACCCATGGCCGCAGCAGCGCTCCAGTCCAAACCCAGGGCATCCAGTATGAGCTCGGCGGCGGGGCGCTTGTCCTCCGTGCCGAAATGGGCGTGTGTAACACCGAGCGCCTGCAAACGCGCGCGCAGCACATGGCTATCGCGCCCGGTGATGACGGCGGGGGTAATACCGGCTTTCTGAAGCAGCTTGAGGCCGTGGCCATCCAGCGTGTTGAAGCGCTTGAGGATCTCACCGGAGGCCCGGTAACCACCGGACGCGGAGGCAAGCTCATGACCGTCGGGGTACTCGGAAAAATACAGGCCCCCATCCGTGAGCACGCCATCCACGTCAAAAAAAGCCACCTTGACGCCTTGCGCGCGCAACAGCGTTTCAGGCGGAAAGCTCAGTGTCGGAGTAGCCATCTATTTATCGTTTCGCCGCAGGCCCAATAACGCAGGCAAAGGTCATATTACTTTGGCGCGCATCAGGTCGTTCGTATTCAGCGCCCCGCACAACACCCCTTCGCCGTCCACAACCAGCACGCTGGTGATCCGATACTGCTCCATCAGCGCAACGGCCTCGACGGCCAGCGAGTCCGGCTGTATCGTGCGCGGATTGGCATGCATCACGTCACCAGCCTTGCTGCTGCGCAGATCCGCGCCTTTTTCAACCAGGCGGCGCAAGTCGCCATCGGTAAATATACCCAGCACTCGCCCGGTGCCATCCACCACGGCGGAGGCTCCAAGTCCCTTGGCGCTCATTTCACGCATAAGGTCGGTAAAGCTGGTGCCGACCTGCACCTGCGGAACGGCGTCGCCGCTGCGCATCACATCCCGGACGTGCGTCAGCAGCTTCCGGCCGAGCGCGCCTCCGGGGTGGGAACGGGCAAAATCTTCTTCCCTGAAACCGCGCGCATCCAGCAGGGCCACGGCCAGCGCATCACCCAGGGCGAGCTGCGCGGTTGTGCTGGCAGTGGGTGCCAGGTTAAGCGGACAGGCTTCCTGCGCCACGCTGCTGTCGAGCGTCACCCGTGCATGCCGGGCAAGTGTGGACTGCATGCCCCCGGTAATGGCCACCATCGGGACGCCCTGACGGCTCAACACCGGCAGGATCATCGTCAACTCGGCACTCTCCCCGCTGTTGGAGATCGCGAGCACCACATCGATGGCCTTGATCATGCCCAGGTCGCCGTGGCTGGCCTCAGCCGGATGCACGAACATGGCAGGCGTTCCGGTGGAGGCGAGCGTGGCGGCAACTTTCCGGCCGATATGGCCGCTTTTTCCCATGCCCATGACAACCACGCGACCACGGCATTCCAGCATCAGTGCGACAGCCTGGGCAAACTCGCTGCCCAACCGTCCCGCCAGGCCGAGCACTGCGGCGGCTTCTATTTCAAAAGTCTTCCTGGCAAGGCTCAGCGCCTGTTCGGCATCAAAATTCACGGCGTCAAGGCTCATGGCTGCATTCTATAGAGGCGGGCAAACCCCTCCTGCCGGCACATCGTCGCGTCGATGAGCAATTGCCACCTGCAAATCGCCTTGGCCCTGCAATATCCTCGGCTACCATCAGCGCATGAGCGCGCTTGAACTGACCTTGTTGTACCTGCTGGCTGCCGTGCTGGGCGTGGTCGCGTGCCGCTCGCTCAAACTGCCGCCCATGCTTGGTTACCTGGCCGTCGGCGTGGTCATTGGGCCCAATGCATTGGCGCTGGCACAAAATTCCGACGGTGTCCGGCATCTGGGTGAGTTCGGCGTGGTGTTTTTGATGTTTGTAATCGGGCTCGAATTCAATTTGCCCAAGCTGCGCTCCATGCGCCGCCACGTCTTCGGCCTTGGCCTGCTGCAGGTTACCCTGACCATCGTGCTGGCCACGGTGGGTTCGCTGTTCCTGGCCAGCATGGCCCCCGGTCTCTGGAAGATGGGCTGGCAGACTGCGCTGGCGCTGTCCGGCGCCATCGCCATGAGCAGCACCGCCATTGTGGTCAAGCTGCTATCGGAGCGGCTTGAACTCGAGTCCGAACACGGCAAGCGCGTCATGGGCGTGCTGCTGTTTCAGGACTTGGCCGTTGTACCGTTGCTGGTGCTGATTCCGGCGTTGGGGGCACCTGCTGATACCTTGTTTATGGCGCTGGCCATCGCAGGACTGAAAGCAGCCCTGCTGGTTGGCTTGTTGCTCACCGGCGGGCAACGCATCATGCGCTGGTGGCTGACCCTGGTTGCCCGCCGCAAGAGTGAAGAACTCTTTGTGTTGAACCTCCTGCTGGTAACGCTGGCGCTGGCCTGGCTGACTGAACGCGCCGGGCTGAGCCTGGCACTGGGCGCCTTTATCGCCGGCATGCTGATTTCCGAGACGGAATACAAACACCAGGTTGAAACCGACATCCGGCCCTTTCACGATGTCTTGCTGGGCCTCTTCTTCATCAGCATCGGCATGCTGCTGGATTGGCGGCTGGTGCTGGAACGATGGCCGCTGGTGCTGTTGCTGACGACCTTGCCTGTACTCTTCAAGCTGGTGCTGGTTACCGCGCTGGCGCGTTCGCTGGGTGCAACAGCCGGCGTATCGCTGCGCACCGGCCTGTACCTTGCCCAGGCGGGCGAATTCGGCTTTGTGCTGCTCACGCTGGCCCAGCAAAGCAACCTGGTGCCCCCCGCACTGTTAAACCCCATTCTGGCCAGCATGGTGCTGTCCATGCTGGCGACGCCATTCATCATCATGTACAGCAATCGCATTGTGATGAAGCTGGTTTCGAGCGAGTGGTTGCAGCAGTCACTGCAGATGACCACCATTGCGCGCAAGTCCATCAATGCCAACAAGCACGTGATCATTTGCGGCTACGGCCGCTGCGGCCAGAACCTGGGCCACATGCTGGAACGCGAAGGCATCCAGTACATGGCGCTTGACCTGGACCCAGACCGGGTAAGGCAGGCCGCAGCTGCAGGCGACTCGGTCGTGTTTGGCGATGCCGTGCGGCTCCAGGCGCTGATGGCCGCAGGCCTGGCCCGCGCCAGCGCAGTGGTGGTGACTTACCTGGACACACCCAGCGCGCTCAAAGTGCTGGCCAATACACGCGCCCACGCGCCAACGGTACCGGTGATTGTGCGTACGGTGGACGACCATGACCTGGAAAAACTCCAGGCAGCCGGCGCAACAGAGGTTGTGCCCGAAGCCATCGAAGGCAGCCTGATGCTGGCCAGCCACGCACTCGCCCTGGTGGGCGTGCCGATGCGCCGCGTGATCCGTGTCGTGCAGGACCAGCGCGACGCCCGCTATAACCTGCTGCGCGGCTATTTTCGCGGCGCCGACGACGACACGGTCAACGAGCTGGAACAGGAGCGCCTGTCCAACGTCACCTTGCCGCTGGGCGCCCGGGCTGCAGGCAAGCCCCTGAGCGCGTTGGCACTGGGGGGCGGCGGTGTGCGGGTGGTCAGCCTGCGACGCGGCAATGGCAAGGCAGTGCCTGCGAATGAGGAAACCTTGCTGGAGGGCGGTGATACGCTGGTACTGTCCGGCAAGCCCGAAGCGTTGGCAATGGCAGAAGAAAAACTCCTGCGCGGCCGCATCGCCTGAACAGCTGGCTGCGAAGGTCAACCCCGCTCCGCCGCAAAGAGCGCGGCCCCATGACATTGCCAACGCTTCGTCAGCGCTTGCAGCAGAAACTGGGCATTGGTGAGGTGGTGAGGACGTTTTGCCGGTGTTCAAGCTTTCGTCGCAAGTACTGGCGGCACAATACGGACAACCAACCCTACCCATCCTGGATGACCATGCCTGATCTGCACAACCTTACTCACCAGACCGTCAGCCAATACCTGAAAAACCATATCCGCACGGTGCCTGATTGGCCCGCGCCTGGCGTGCAGTTTCGGGACATCACGCCGTTGCTGCAAAACCCCAAGGTTTTCCGCGTGCTGATCGACACTTTTGTGCACCGCTACATGGACGGCAGCCTCCGGCCGGACATGGTGGCGGGGCTGGATGCGCGCGGGTTCATCCTGGGCGCTGTCGTCGCCTACGAGTTGAACGTTGGCTTTGTCCCGATTCGCAAAAAAGGCAAGCTGCCGTTCACAACCGTGCAGGAAACCTATGAGCTCGAGTATGGAAGCGCCACCGTGGAATTGCACACCGATGCCGTCAAGCCGGGTGACCGGGTATTGCTGATCGACGATTTGATCGCGACGGGTGGCACCATGATGGCCGGCAAACGGCTGCTGGAAAAACTGGGCGCTACCGTCACCGAGGGAGCGGCGATTGTTGATTTGCCCGAGCTCGGCGGGTCAGAAAAACTGCAGGCAGCGGGGCTGCCACTGTTCACTTTGATTGATTTTTCGGGACATTGAGCCGCAAATCCCGGGCTTGAAGCCCGCCAGGCGAAAAGCAGCTTTGCTATAAAATCTATAGCTGCTTGCGCTCATGTTTATTGGGCTTACGGCCTGTTTATCGAATATCTCAAGGCAACCTGGCTTAGTTGAGATCGCCGTATTGCGTGCTGCTTAGCGCTGGCGAAGTATTGAATTCCGGCGGCATTTCCGTGTCTTCAAAGCCAGTCAACAACGTGTACGAGCGCGGCCCGCTGTGGACCTTGACCCCTTTTTCCGGTGGAGTTGCGGGGCCCTGCGCCGATGCAGCAACCAGGGCTTGCTTGAAAGCAGCCACTTCATCAGCCTGAATAGGTTCATAGCGCGGCGTCGCGGGTTTTGCCGGAGCCCGGCTTTCCACATTGGCTTCAGCGCGTACAGCCGGTGCAACCGGCGCCACGGGTGCCGGCGCCACCACCGGGGCCTGCGGAGGAGCCACCGCCTGTTTGGCCACGCCCGCCATTTCATCCAGGCGCCAGTAC